>CAYWBI010000031.1:11371-27409 GCA_964456445.1 uncultured Calditrichaceae bacterium | reverse complement strand
GAGGATGAAAATGAAATATCTTGACGAGTACCGTAACCCGGAAATTGTAAAAAAAATGCTGGATGAGTTACATCGTATTACCACTAAAAATTGGGTGATCATGGAAATTTGCGGTGGTCAGACCCATTCGATCATGAAGAACGGCATTGATCAGTTATTGCCCGACAAAATCGAATTGGTGCATGGCCCGGGATGTCCCGTTTGTGTGACGCCGCTGGAACAGATCGATAAGGCGTTGGCTATTGCCGCGCGGGAAGATGTGATCTTTACCTCCTTTGGCGATATGCTGCGCGTGCCCGGTTCGGAAAAGGATTTATTTATGGTCAAATCCGCGGGCGGTGATGTGCGCATCGTTTATTCCCCGCTTGACGCCGTGAGGCTGGCGCGGGAGAATCCCGATAAAAAGGTGGTTTTTTTTGCCGTGGGTTTTGAGACGACCGCGCCCAATAATGCCATGGCCGTTTGGCAGGCACATAAAGAAGGTCTGACCAATTTCTCCATTTTGGTATCGCATGTGTTGGTACCGCCTGCCATGGAAGCGCTTCTATCCTCCGAACAAAACCGGGTTCAGGGCTATTTGGCGGCGGGTCATGTCTGTACGATCATGGGTTGGGAAGAATATATCCCCATCGCAGAGAAATACCAGGTTCCAATCGTAGTCACCGGTTTTGAACCCATGGATATTATCGATGGCATATTGGTAACCGTGCGCCAGTTGGAGGCGGGGGAACACCGGGTGGAAAACCAGTATGCCCGGGTTGTAAAAAGAGAAGGCAACCGACCGGCGCAAGACCTGATCAAAAAAGTATTTCAGGTTACGGACCGTAAGTGGCGGGGTATCGGTGAAATTCCGCTCAGCGGTCTTGGGCTGCGTGCCGAATTTAAACAACATGACGCCGAACAGATATTCGATATGGAGGAGATAATAGTGGATGAACCGGAAGCCTGTATCAGTGGGATCATTCTTCAGGGATTGAAAAAACCCAATGAATGCCCGGCCTTTGGGACGCTGTGCACGCCCCGCAATCCGCTTGGGGCTACCATGGTATCATCGGAAGGGGCCTGTGCGGCCTACTATGCCTATCAGCGCGCAGGAGCTTTATAAAATAATCAGCGATAATCGAATTTGAAAAGATGGAGCCTTTCTAAATGAAAAATAATTTTGAAGCCCGGAGCTGTCCATTGCCCATTACCGATCAGGATACCGTGCAACTTGCCCATGGCAGCGGTGGTATGATGATGAATGATCTGATCAACCGTCTGTTTTTATGGGCTTTTGACAATCCGCTTTTAAACCGCCGGGACGACCAGGCGCTTCTTGAAATAAACGGTCAAAAATTGGCCTTTAGCACCGATTCATTTGTAGTCGATCCACTTTTTTTCCCAGGTGGGGATATTGGCGAACTGGCGGTGAACGGCACGGTGAACGATGTGTGTATGTGCGGGGCCAAACCGCTGTTCCTGAGTACAGGGTTTATCATCGAAGAGGGTTTTTCCATGAAGGAATTGCAACGGGTGACAGAATCCATGCGTGATGCTGCCCGAAAAGCCGGAGTGATGATTGTGACCGGCGATACCAAGGTAGTGAATAAGGGCAAGGGCGACAAACTCTTTATCAACACCGCCGGGATCGGATTAGTGGGGCATGATTATGAGCTCGGCGCCGCCCAATTAAAGGCGGGCGATGTGCTGATCGTAAGCGGGACACTGGCCGATCATGGCATGGCCATCCTCTCCCAACGTGAAGGGCTGACTTTTGAATCACCCATAAAAAGCGATACCGCGGCCCTTAATGGTTTGGTGGATGTCATCCTAAATACCGGCGGTTCCGATGTACACGCCATGCGCGATCCGACCCGTGGTGGGGCGGCGGCCACTTTAAATGAATTTGCCGGGGATTCGCAGTTGGGTATCCGGATCGAAGAAAAGACGGTTCCCGTAAATGAAGCGGTAAAAGGCGCTTGTGCCCTGTTAGGGTTGGACCCCATGTATGTGGCCAACGAGGGTAAATTGATCGTGGCGGTTGCCGAAAAAAGCGCGGGCCAGGTACTCAAAGCGATGCGGGCCCATCCCCTTGGAAAGGACAGCGCGGTAATTGGACGGGTGGTAAAAGAAAAACCGGGACTGGTGACCATGCACACCACCATCGGGGCCTGGCGCATTGTAGATATGTTGGTTGGTGAGCAGTTACCCCGGATTTGTTAGCTTTGACGGAGATGGACAGCGGGCACAGTCATCTCGAAGGTTTACTCCTTTAAAACCCAATGCGTATCTTCCAGGCAGCGGGGGCAAACCGGTATTTTGTCGCCGCTGTGCAAATGGATTTCCCCCTCACCGCAGCTCGAACATTCCAGATCGGCTTCGATGGGCATTTTGTCACCGGGGGTAAATTTAAGTTGCGCCATGCTGGAAGCGTACATGGAAACGAGAAAAGGTACAAGAAAGGTAAGCCCAAATTTAAAAAAACTTATATGATCCAATTGCAGGTGAATCAATGGGCCCCCCTGATTGATAAAGTTTAACACCAGCCCGACAAATAAAGCCACCGGCAAAGAGCTTCGGATGGTTTCCCATAGCAGGGCAATTCCTAAAAAAGCTTTCAAGCGGGTCATTGCACTTCCTTTGTACAAAATTTGTATGCACACCTATAGTCGAATATAATCCGCTTCTATGAAGGATTGATAACTTTTTAAAGGAAATTTGATAGCAATTTCAAAAAACTCTTACCTGGAAAAATGCCTTGGGATTGGCACGTATTTCCTGAACAAGGCTATCAAGATGATCAAATGTCTGGTTCATGTTTTGGTACAGGGCACGGTCGTAGATTAACTTTCCCATGCTGCCTTTTTGCTTTGTAACAGCCTGGGTTATTGAATCCAGTTTGGCCGAAAGTTTTTCGGTATGATCGATTGTTTTGCCCAATGCCTCGGAATGCCGGGCAAGGTTGGCCGTAATTTCCGCAAGTGGTTTTTTGTTTTGTGAACTGATCTGTTTAAGGTTGGTCACCGTTGCACGAAAGTCGTCTTTGTTCTTTGTTAATATTTCACTCAATACCTTCAGCGAATGCCGCAGGGAAACCAGCGAAACAGAAATGTTTTGGGCCTGGCGGTGCCCGGTTAGCGAATCGATATTGGCAAGGATTTTGGTTAATTTTGTTTTCATTTCACTACCTGAGCTTAGTAAGTCCATCAGCCCCGAGCCGGGATGGGTGTACACCGTGTCTCCACTCTGCAGAGATGATGTTGATACACCCGGTGTTATAATAACAGCCTTCCCGCCCAAAAGACCCATGTCACCGATGGAATAGCCGGCGTCTTTTGGGACTTCCGAGAGGCCGGTAAGTTTCAGGTCCATCAGGATATTGTGCGGATTGATTTTGATGGATTGAACATTGCCCACCATTACCCCGCGAAACTGAATGGGGTCACCGGGAGAAATACCCTTTGCGTCATTGGTGACCAGATTGATGTGAAGGCCCTTTTCCAAAAAGTTGGAACGGGTCAGCCATAGCATACCGAAAATTACAATCAGTATGGCAATGATTACCGAGAGCCCAATAAAGAATTCATTGTATTTATACGACTTTTTCATAGTAGCGTTATATCCCCGTGAATGAAGTGATTAAATATGGCATTGTTTTGATTCCATAAATCTTTTTTGTCGCAGGTTAATAATATTTTGCCTTTATAAAGCATGGCAATTCGGTGCGATATATGTTCAACCCCGTGGATATCATGGCTGATGACCAACGAAGTTGTGCCCAGTTTTTGGTTTAGTTCAACAATTAAATCATTTATAATGTTCGATAAAACCGGATCAAGACCGGTAGTCGGCTCATCGTACAAAAGATATTTTGGCCGTAAGGCCGCGCCGCGGGCAAAGGCTGCCCGTTTGGCCATGCCACCGCTCAGTTCGTCCGGGTACATCTTTTCCACACCTTTCAAATCGACAAGTTCAAGGCTCTCACGGACCAATTGTTTGCGTTCATCTTCAGGCAGGTTCTTGCGTATCTTTAAGGCCAGATCTATATTTTCTTCGATGGTCATTGAATCCCATAAGGCGCCTTGCTGAAAAATCATGCTTATCTTTGGCCGGATACGTTCATTAAACTCTCTTTCGTTATAATCCGTAACCTGCTCATCGTCGATAAGGATGATACCGCTATCTACTTTTTCAAGTCCGATGATACATTTGAGCAACACGGACTTACCGGTTCCGCTTTTACCGATTACGGATAGGATTTCGCCCTCATTAAGTTCAAGGCTCAGGTCGTTAAGGATTATTTTTGACCCGAATGTTTTGGATATATTATCGATTTTTACCATATAAAATACAGAATTGCGGATAAGATGTAATCCAAGACTAAAATAGTGATGGATGACCAGATAACCGTGTTAGTGGTTGCGGCCCCCACACCTGTGGCGCCGCGTTTGGAATTCATGCCAAAAAAACAACTCATCAAAACGATGATCACACCGAAAATATGAGCCTTTATTACGCTGGTAAATGCATCCGTCGGTGCAAATACATGACGCATGCCTTTTACAAATCCCGGCCAGGTAAGACCGATAGTAAAATGTGATGAAATAAAACCGGAAATAATTGCAATAGAATCAGCATAAATAATCAGTACAGGGATGGCAATCATACCGGCTATCAAGCGGGGCATTACCAAAAATTCAATCGGATCGATACCCATTATGCGCAATGCGTCAATTTGCTCGGTAACCTTCATGGCCGCAAGTTCAGACGATATGCCTGCCCCCACGCGTCCGGCCAGTACCAGGCCCATGATGATTGGCCCCATTTCCAAAAGAATGGAGCGCAGAATGAGCCCACCCTCGACCCATGCCGGGGTGCCTGCGCTGATTTGTGTGCCGATCTGGATCCCAAGGACAAGTCCCATAAAAATAGCGGTTACAATGATAATAGGCAGGGAATAACGGCCAATATAAATAAATTCATCAATGATTTGACGAATATATAACGGGGCCTTTCGTATGGCGGCATAAGCGCGTCCGCTCATTAATGTTAACTGACCAACGGTTACCAAATAGTTAATGGTTAGCTTGCCAACATGACTGATTAGTTGTTTTGACCGTCGCATAGAAATTTTTCAGTTTATGAAGATAATGCATCACACAGAATTATTGTACCGTCCCGACAGGATATAAATTTAGGATGGAAAACACAACAATTTACAGTTTTTTAGGGTACGGGTTTTAACTATTTTTTTTCGTATTAATACGAATGGGGGCTGGGTTTTCCACACCGGCAACCCGGTAAACCTCCGCGCCGTCTATTACTTCCTTCTCTTCGAGATGGGCGGCCAGCTTATTCAGGATATCCCGTTTTTGTGTCAGAATTGCGGTAACGCGTTTGTAATTGTCATCGATAATCTTACGCACTTCCTCATCGATGACCAAGGCGGTGGTGTCGCTGTAATTCTTTTCGGTCCCCGCGCTTACCCCAAGGTACATGGATTGCTGTTGCTTGCCATAGGTTAGTGGGCCTAATCTTTCGCTCATACCTAATTGGGTCACCATAGCACGTGCGAGGTCGGAGGCGCGTTCCAGATCATTTTGCGCGCCGCTTGACACATCGCCAAAAACGATCTCTTCGGAAACCCGCCCGCCAAGCAGGATGGCGATCTGATCATTCAGTTCATTTTTTGTAGATAAAAACTTTTCATTTATGGGCAGTTGCAGGGTATAGCCCAGGGCGCCCATCCCCCGCGGAATGATGGAAACCTTATGCACCGGTTCACCCGACGGCACACTGACCGCAATAAGCGCGTGCCCCGATTCGTGAAAAGCCACCCGTGTTTTTTCGGCCTTTCCCAGAACGCGGTTTTTCTTTTCCGGGCCGGCCATAACGCGATCGATGGCGGCTTCAAAATCCGACATCAGAACCTGCTTGTGCCCGTGACGCGCGGCAAGAATGGCCGCTTCATTGGCGATATTGGCCAGATCGGCACCCACAAAACCTGGCGTGCGCTGGGCAACAACATCCAAATCAATGTCATTGCCCAACTTCAGTTTTTTTACATGGATTTTAAGAATTTCGATACGGTCTTTTAAATCCGGCTTATCCACAACCACTTGGCGGTCAAAGCGTCCGGCACGCAGCAATGCTTTGTCCAGAATTTCCGGACGGTTGGTGGCGGCCATCACCACCACCTCTGAGGCGGTATCAAAACCATCCATTTCCACCAACAACTGGTTCAGGGTCTGTTCACGTTCATCATGACCTCCGACGACCGTGGCCGCGCCGCGTGCCCGGCCAATGGCGTCCAGCTCATCGATAAAGATGATGCACGGCGCTTTTTTACGGGCCTGCTCAAACAGGTCGCGCACCCTGGCAGCTCCAACACCAACAAACATTTCTATAAATTCGGATCCACTAATGCTAAAAAAAGGTACATCGGCCTCGCCCGCCACGGCACGGGCCAATAATGTTTTACCTGTTCCGGGGGGGCCCACCAACAAAACGCCCTTGGGCATTTGCCCGCCTAAACTTTGGTAGTAGTCGGAATTCTTTAAAAATTTGATTACCTCCATCAGTTCCACTTTCGCCTCGCTGACGCCGGCCACATCTTCAAAGGTAACCTTGGGACCGTCATCCGCATGAATATGTGCCTTATTCTGGCCAACGTTTAAAAAGTTTGTACCCAGGTTTTTCATTCGTTTGGAAAAAAATACCCATACAATGGAAATCAGGACAATGGGAAAAATCCAGTCCCAGAAAAAACGGGAGGCGGTGTCGTCCTCAAGATGAACGGCATAATGAATGCCCTGCGCATCAAGTTCCTTAGCGAGAGCATCATCTGGTGGAGGCGTGGTTTTAAAATATTGATGCTTTTCTCCAGCCTCGGTTGTCTTTAAAATACCACTGATTGATTTTTGGGAAACGATAAGAGAATCAACTTTATGTTCTTTTACATATTCCTGAAATTGACTATAGGCTATGGATTTTTGTTTGGGCTGGATACTGTTTTGGAAAAAATAAAAAAACAAAATCGAAAAAATGATATACCACCAAAATAGTTTCCAGGGATCATGCCATATTTTCGGGTTGCCGGGTTTGTTTATTTCAATATCCGGTTTTTTATTACCTGACGGAATGTTCATTTTCGCTGGGGCCACGATGCTTTCCTTCTTAATTTCGGATGAATATTTGCAAGATGCATTTTCAAACACAGGGGGTGCGCTATTACTCCCGTGCCATTTTGTTTTCCATTTACTTCAAAGATACTAACCGTTCAGTTTTTCCTTCTATTTTGTTCTTTAACTTCTCACTATGTTCTCAAATTCTGAAATCGAATTACAGAATATTCCAGTTTCCGGCCAAATTCATCGACAGCCCGCCATAGGGCAAGGATTCTTCCTCGTCAAGCAGGATGGGTGCATAATAATCATATTTTTCCAAATGTGCCAAATCCAATGTATAATTTAGGATACCATTTTGTTCTAATAATTTAAAAAGCTCACGCGAAGCACGACGGTCGATATGATAGATTCCTTCCAGAAACTGACGTATTGTTTTTTTACCATTGATTTGATCCTGTTTTAAGGAAGGGCCAAATTTGTCCCGCAGGGCCTGGTTAACAGCGGCGATGGAATGGCCGTTGGATAATTCCTTACATTCATCTTCGGATAGCTCATCCAGCAATATTTTCGTTTTTGCGATGATTTCATCCACGCGGTGCAGCCGGTGTTGGTACAGCGCCCGCTCATTTTCCAGTAAGGCTGCTGTATCCTTCAAATATTTAACCTCCCGGTCGTTACGCAAATCGGCTTCCTTATTCAGGATTTTTTTAATTTTATTTTGTACCGGTTTAAGATCATCGATGGTTGTCAGCGATAAACGACTGTCTTCCGTGTCATTTTTTTCAATTTTCCTTAGTTCATCTTCCAGCAGGGCATCGATTTGTTGAAGAAGATTTTTAAGGGAATAGCGCTCAATGTTCAATGTGTTGAGCGATTCACTCAATCTTTCGCGGTCTTTTTGGATATGCGCATCAAGGATGTGGCTATCATTCTTTTTTAGCCAGTTGTTGAAATTACTGAATATACTCATGACAGACTCCTGTATTTTAATCTCTTTAATTTGATTTCCACCAGCCTGCATAGGGGTGAAGTTTACTGTGAGAACGGGCCAGATGTCGTTGCTGGCGCTGTCCGCCTTCGTTGATCATGCGCATGGCATAGACTTTGATAAAATCATTGACAACCAGCCAGGCAAGTGCATAGCCCCAAACAAACAGCGCCAGTTTCCAGCCAAGCGGTTTCATGAACAAGCCGTAAACGGCTATTAACGTGGCTACAAGTTGTGTCGCCTCGGAGGTCCAAAAAAGTTTGGCGGCAGGGAAAGGTTTTTTCCACATGTGGCGGTTCAGCGTACGTGTAACATAAATGGTCATGTGACCGGCAACGCTTAGTTTTAAAAACATGAGGGTTTGGATGGATTGCTTGTCCAGTTTTAAAACCTCCTCGCCCAGCCAGAACATACCAAAACTGGATACAACACCTGCAAGCCCAAGGATCGTGGAAAGTGACAGAATATTTTGCATTTTCCATCTGACAGGCTTTGCCGCAACCCGTGCATTGTCATAGGCAATCATCATGATGGGCAGGTCGTTTAACAAAGCCAAAATGATAATCATCACCGCCGTGACGGGATAAAAATTAAAAAGCAGAATGGCCAGGGTCATAAAAATTAATACACGGATGGTTTCAGCGATGCGGTAGGTTGCATAACTTGTCATCCGTTCAAATATCCGCCTGGCCTCCTTGATGGCCGATATAATTACGGATAGGCCGGGGGCCGTCAGGATCAGGTCCGCGGCAGAGCGGGCCGCATCAGTGGCGCCGGAAACGGCAATGCCGATATCCGCTTTTTTTAAGGCCGGGGCGTCGTTTACACCGTCACCGGTCATGCCCACAATATGATCGAGTTGCTGGAGCGCATCCACAATACGGTATTTCTGTTCCGGGAAGACCTGGGCGTAACCATCGGCTTTTTCGATAAGGTGATTTGTTTCGGCTGAAGCTGGCGCCTTTAGTATCTCAGGGTCCTGGATGTTGGCGCCCATATTTAGCTCCCGGGCAATTTCGCGTCCGATAGCACGGTGATCCCCGGTTACCATCTTAACAGCCACTCCAAGTTCGTTTGCGGTTTGTATGGTTTTTGCGGAGTCATCACGTGGTGGATCGGACAATGGCAAAAGACCCATGAAGCGCCAATCGTTTTTATTGCTTTTTCGGGCCACGGCCAGCGTGCGGTAGCCGGAAGCTGCAAGATCATCAACCCGTGCATTGATGCGTTTATCCAGGTACTCGTCCCCTTTGCATAAGGCCAGAATAACTTGCGGGGCGCCCTTGGTCGTACTAAAAGTTTTTCCCATATATAAAACCTCAGCGGAACTTCTTTTAGGCACCGGGTCAAAAGGTGTGTATTTCTTAACCTGATACTCTGTCCACGCAGGTCCCTTGTTTAGGTTGGCATAGATTGCTTTGTCGATGGCATCGTCGGTTTCTTCCCTTGAAGCCAGGGCGGCCAGGGTGATCAATTCTTGTGTATCGATTGATTCTTCCGGCTCGGGATTTTTAATAGTCAGTTCATTCTTAGTCAATGTTCCGGTTTTGTCGGAACAAAGGACGTCCATGCCGGCCATCTCTTCGATGGCAACAAGCCTGCTGACGATGGCCTGTTTTTTTGCCAGCTTTATGGCGCCCACCGCCATGGTTACCGAGAGAACCGCAGGCAGGGCCACGGGTATGGCCGCCACCGTAAGAATGAGGGCAAATTGAAATGTTTCCAAAATGGAATCACCTCTAAAGAAGGCGGTCAATAAAATAATGCTGATTAGAAAAAGGGTGATGATAATTAAATAATTACCGATTTTTAAAACGGCTTTTTGGTAGTGGCTCACGGTTTGTGTCTCTTCGACGAGTTTTGCCGTCCGGCCAAAGAAGGTATTCATGCCTGTTCCCGTAACCAATCCGTCCATCTCACCGCGATGAACCATGGACCCCGAGTAGGCCATGCCATTTACATGCTTTTCTACCGGAAGCGATTCCCCGGTCAGGGCGGATTGGTCCACCTCAAGATAATCCCCGTCGATAAGCTTGACGTCTGCCGGGACAATATCACCCAGATGTATGCGGATAATATCACCCGGTACCAGGTCGGCGGCTGGAACTGTTTTCCAGCTTCCGTTGCGTCTGACCAGGGCATTTAAAGCCAGTTTTTTCTTTAACAACTCAATGGCATTATCGGCTTTATGTTCCTGCCAAAAGCCAATAACCGCATTAAAGAGGAGCAAAACAACGATGATGCTAAAATCGGCCCAATGACCGACAATCACCGATAGAAGGGCTGCTATTTCGATCATCCAGGGAATGGGGCCCCAAAAATGTAAAAAGAATTTCTTGATTGGGGAAATGTGTTGTTCATGCAGACTATTTGGGCCATATTCAAGCAGAAGGGCTTTGGCCTGCTCCCCGCTTAACCCTTCGGATGAGCTTCCCAGACTTTTATATAGTTTCGCCACGGAAAGCTTTTCGATTTCCTCGGGTGTAAATATTTTCATCTCATCAAACTCCTTTTGTAGTGTCAACTATTTACAGTATAAAATAGTTTTATGAATTTTTGATGAAGAGTCGCAGCTTGGGTTACAGATACTTATTCCGTACTTAAATCAGGTCAATATCAAATAAATTACTGAGAAGACCGAATTGAACCATTGATAAAGTGTAAGTATCTCACCTGCAAAGCATGGTTAAATAATTTATAAATTGAAATCTATTTAAATTCCCGTTTCGTTACCACCCGGTATAAATATTCAACAATAAAGGAAACGATAAATGTAAGAATTGTACCGTAAAAAACAGAACGCTGACCGACCCACTGATAGTACAACAATAAAATAAAAACAAGGGTTATAATTAAAAGGTTTATAAAAACGATTACTTTATTGCCACCGATTTCCCTAATCATTTTTAAATGTGCAAGAAGAACAAAAATATAGATCACGGTGAAAACCGAGCTGGTTATGGCTGCGATGCCCTCTACATTAAAAAGCAAGGCAAAGACTAAACCTAACCCGGCTGTGATGTACAGGCCTTCGGTTGTTCCAAACCATTCCTTACGCTCAAAGAATTCTGGTAATTCGCCTTCCCTGGCAAAGGAATAAGCAACATTCGCTCCACCATAGAGGGTTGCATTAAGTGCGGAGGATATGGAAAATAAAGCACCAATAGAAATAAGCAAAAACCCGAACTTACCAAGAAAGGGTTTTGCCGCAACAGCAAGCGCATTGTCCTGTGATGCGATAAGTGTTTGCAGGGGAAGGTTGCCAATGGCAACAAGCGCCACCGATACATATACAATAGAAACAATAATTATACTAATGATGATTGCTTTCGGGACATTTTTTTTTGGGTTCTCCATGTTCTCGGAGATATTGGTCACCAGCCCAAAGCCCATGTAGGAAAGGAAAAATATTACCGAAGCATGAATGAGTCCGCTTGCATGCGAGGTATCAAAGGAAGGAATTATCAAGTCCGGCTTTATAGTCAGGAAGCCAAAAACGATAAATACGCCCAGAATGGACAGCTTTATTAAAACAATATAAAATTCGGCCTTACCAACCGCATTGGACCCCAAAAAATTAAGTGCCGTAAAAAAGGCAATAACAAGTGCTTCCGTTATTCCTAAACTTACAGCTGACAAAGAGATTCCAAACAACGGAATAAAGTAACCCGCGAAGCCTTTTGCAAACAGGGAAATGGAAACGACATAGCTCAGCCACATTAGAATACTGAGACTTCCCGTGACAACGGTGTCCCCAAACGCCTTTAATATATAGGCGATGGGGCCGGCATTTGAAACAATTTTTCCGCCTAACTTGGAATAAGAATAAGCCACAGCAAAGGCAAAAAGAGCAGAAAGCAAAAATGTTTCCGGTAAATCCTGTTTGGCAATTTCGGCGCCTACGCCGAATATCGAAAATATACTGGCGCCGATCATGGTGCCCACGGCAATTGAAATGGCCTGAATAAGACTGATGCTCTTTTTTTCATTGTTTTTATTTGGGGTCATGAAGGCGGTCTCTTTAAAAGGGGAAGATGTTGATAATGGTTTAGATTGAAAATTTAGTTGTTTCACTAATAGGTATGGTAATATATCTTATTTATTATTTAATAACATATATTTTATGGTTAATAATTTAAAAGATGAAAAAGCAGGCGCCTATAGAAAGACCTCACTTTCGCTTGTCCAATATTATTGTCTGGACCGAACTGCTTAGATTGACGACGGTAAGATGGATGGATAATTTGAGGGGGTAACATCCGGAAGGTAATTTACTTATGGTTTGTGTAATTATTAATCTTGTTCAACAATTCCTGTACAATAATCGGTTTGGACAGGTATCCGTCCATGCCCGCATTAATGCAGCGTTCCCGGTCGCCCTTTACGGCATTTGCCGTCAATGCAATTATAGGTATATATGTTCCTGTCCCCTTTTCGATATTTCTGATCTTGCGCGTGGTTTCATAACCATCCAAAACCGGCATCTGAATATCCATCAGGATGAGGTCATATTTTGTTTCTTTCATTTTGTTCAATGCTTCCAGCCCATTTTCCACCAAATCAGCATTTATTGCATGTTTCTCAAAAATACGGATCATTAATTTTTGATTTATAGGATTGTCCTCGGCCAGGAGTATTTTTGCACGGTTCCGGTTGGTCTCGGAAGTAGCTATCGGTTTTTGTTTTTGAGCCGGTTTTTTTTCAAACGGCATCTTACCGGGGGATAAGCATAAAGCAAGCCAAAAAACAGAACCTTTTCCGGGCGTGCTGTCCAACCCCACCTCGCCCTGCATCAGTTCAGCTAACCTTTTGCTTATTGCCAGGCCAAGACCCGTGCCGCCAAATTTGCGGGTTGTCGTAGTGTCCGCTTGTGAAAAACTTTCAAATATATGACTTTGTTTTGACTTTGGAATGCCGATCCCGGTATCCTTCACCGAAAAACGCAGAGTGATAAAATTTTTGGGGCATTTATTAATCGGCGTTGTTACCGGGGCAACTTTTATAAAAATGCCCCCATGCTCGGTAAATTTTACGGCATTGTTGCAAAAATTTAAAAGGATCTGTTGCAACCGCGTAGGATCGCTATTTATCACTTCCGGTACCGAAGGATGAATATCAAGTTGTAGATCAAGCCCTTTTGTATCACTATGTACTTTAATCATCTTAAAGATATTATTTAATAATGCGTTCAGGTTAAAAGGGATATTTTCGAGTTTTAGTCGGCCTGCCTCAATTTTAGAAAAATCCAGTATGTCATTAATTATTGTAAGCAACGAATCCCCACTGATACGGATCGCCTCTATATATTCGGCCTGTTCGTCACTGGGGTTTGTCATTTTTAACAATTGGTTCATCCCCATTACGCCATTGAGCGGTGTGCGGATTTCATGGCTCATATTGGCCAGGAAGAGTGATTTTGACCGTGTGGCCTGTTCGGCCTCTGCTTTGGCCTCAACCAGGCGGTGGTTGGAATCGGTTAATTCCCTGGTACGTTTTGCCACTAATTTTTCCAGACCGGAAGACCTGAGTTTTACAATAATATATACACATACAATAAGAATTAAGACATATATAAGAAATGCCAAGTTGGTTTGATACCATGGTTTAAGAACCTCAAAAGGAAAAACTGTTTCATCCCCAACAATATGGTCGGCGTCACGTCCCCTGATATGAAAAGAATATTTGCCAGGGGGCAAAAACGAATATTCCTTTGTTGTTAATTTGTCCCAGTCCGACCATTTTTTCTCGAAACCCTCCAGCCAGTATTGATATTGATTTGCCGAAAGCTGATCATAATTGGTTAATGCAAACGAAAAAGTTACCGTATTGTCTTTGAATGGGATCGGGTGGTAAGGGTTATCCGTTTCTTTTATGGGGATAAATAATTTATTGCCCCGCTTTTTAACCAAGCCATTAAAAAATGGCCGGTGTCCGAATTGGACTTTACGCAATAGCGTGTTTAATGTTTTTATCGCCGGGATTGCATAATCCGGGTTGTATATAACTACACCCTTTGTTGTGCCAATCCATGTTTTACCATTCGCTCCAAACAGCATACATTCTACAGGTTGGTTTTTTAACCGGGCCATGGTAGCGTTCATTTGGGTTGGTTGGCCATTTGAATTAATTTTATAGACAAGCAAACTGTCACGTGTGGAGAAATAGTACATTCCTTTTGCGTCGCTAAATGCCTTTGTGATGATACGGTTGGCCGCAATTTTTCCCAGGGCGGATGTTGTGTCCTTGCTAAAAGGGGGAGAGCTTTCTTCATTAAAACTGTATAGACCGTCAATTGTAAAAAAATGTAGCTTGTTGTCAAGCGGTATTAAATAATTGAAATTATTACGTGGCAGTCCGTCCTTTGTTGTGTAATTGATTAAGGTGTCCGGGCGGCCGTCTTCCTTTAATTTTAAACAAAAAAATCCGTGCTCATACGAATCAAACCAGACGGAATTATCACTGGTTTCAACTACTTTATATCCACCTGAAATGGAAGTAGGGTGTGTGAACTGTTTTTTCCAGTGGTCTGAAACTTTTTTAAAAACGTATAGTGAATCCGCGCTGAGCGTGTAGATCCGTTTTGAATAGCGCTTAGATGCGGCAATCGCCATAAGGTAATCATTGGGAAATTCAAAAGTTAAACGGTGTTCTTTGTTTATGGAGATCAGGCCTTTTTCTCCAACCATTAGCAGTTGGCCGTCCTTCTGTAACATGTCCCAGTTCCAGCCAAAAGCCGTAGGCAAAGGGTGAATTGCAAAGCGTTTTTTAAAATCAGGGTCAAATTTTAATTTTGAATTCATGTTTTTATTGATACGATAAAACCTGCCAAGCGTAGCCACATAAATATCGTCGTCAAGACGGCCAATGGCTGATATGGAACCGCGGATGCCGGTATTGGCAAAAAGAGCGGTGTATGCCGATGATATTTCAAAATGGTCTATGCCGGTATTACTGCCGACCCATAAACCATTTTGTTTGTCGTTAAACAAGCCGAGCGGAGTGTCTGAAAGCAGGTTGGAGGCAATGTCGATGGAATAGATATGCTGCCCATTTCCATTCATAATAACCACGCCATAGGGATCGATAAGCAGCGCAAATAGGTTTTTGCCCAACGCAATAATCTGGTTAAAGTTTGCCGATTTGAACAAGTTCTGAAAATCGGTTTTTATTTCGCGCACAGTATGGCCATTATAGTTAAAAAAGTGACCGTCATAGGTGGCAATTAAAGATGACTGTTTGTTTAAAGGCAATAATCTTAATTTAATGGATTGTATTTTTTCCAGTCCCTTCAGTATCACCAACCCGCTGTCGGCCATGGTAAAAATGGGGTATGGGGCATTCATCTCCTGAATAAGCATGTGGTTGTTCAAAATACCCAGGTAGGAGAAAAACCTGTTTTTAAATATTTCGGTAACTTTCTTACCGTCATATTTATAAAGGTTTTTAGTTGTAAAAAAATAAACATCTTCTTTATAAGGAACAATAGATACAACTTGTCCAAAATCATACGTAATAGAGTCAGTTAGGGATTTGTAAACCGGGGTGCTGTGTCGTCCGGCGGTGATAAGGCCAAAGTCGTTGTACAGCCCGGCATATACCACGTCAGACGGGTCAGCGGCCACAACATAAACATCGGTACCGGTGGGGGTTTCGATCAGTCGCCAGTTTACACCGTCAAACTCAAGGATTCCATAACTGTTGCCCACATACATAATGCCCCGTTTGTCCTGGGTAATGGACCAGTTTTGCGGTCCGGCATGATAATCCTCCTGTGAATATGTTTGATGAAAGGGGATACCACGCCTGCTGGATAAGTTTTTTACTCCATCCTGGGCAATCAGCGGCGCACAAAAAATCAAGAGGAAAAGTATTTGGTACATCCATGATCCTGAATTCTTAAAGCATACAGAATCGTCTGAATATATTCCTTCTTTAATCCTG
>CAYWBI010000031.1:0-11271 GCA_964456445.1 uncultured Calditrichaceae bacterium | reverse complement strand
ATGGCAGGGATATAGGGCAGGGTAACTTCAAGCCCGGACGAAAATCCGCTGTTGTTACGCAGGAAGGAGCGATTTACATTACTATAGCCTAACATGTTCATACCGTTTAAAAATGTAAAGCCGCGCAAAGGGGCCACATCTCCCCGATAGCCCGGCGTAAAATGCTGATGTTTGGCGTCCACGCCACCGCCGGCAAAAATCATTTCCTGTATGGGAATATTATTTCCCGTAACCGATCCTAAATAAACATCAGCCTTTACCTTTATGCGTTTACTGAGTCTGCGGAAATACAAAGCCGAAATTTCCAGTTTGCTATAATCTGTTTGTCCACCATCCACTTTAAAGGCCTTCTCCATACGCAGTCGGCTATTAAAACCGGATAACATGGAGCGGTAATTATTATGGAAAGCCAGGGTCAGCGTGGTATAACGGGCCTTTTGATAAATACCGGGTTCATTATAAACCTGATCATAAAGATTCACATTTGCAGCATTGATATCGACACCATAGCCATAATCGGGGTTACGCGGATTTAAAAACATTATCGATAAACCTGTATGAAACAAACGCAGCCCGTCTTTATCATTTGCCTGCACGGAAATGTCGCTAAAATTACCTATGAAGCCGGGGAATCTGTTTGTGTAGCCCAGATGATAACCATACGCACCGGAACCCGTGCCATAATAGGCATTGGCGGTAATGAAGTTTTGCATGGTTATTGGGTTGCCAAGCCACAATCCCAGGCCTAAGCGTGTCTTATCCTTAAAATATTCATAGCTGATCAATGGATAATACATACCCTTATATTCCGTAAACGACGGGATCGGATCGAGAAAACGGATGTCAACTTTTGGGAAGGAGGCATTGTTAAGGTAGCTGGTTTCAAAAAGGTTACGGTCCAGATTGACTTCGACGTGGGTCTTAGGGTTTTGATGATGGAAAGCGACCGGCGACGCCGGGTTACCGTTCCAGCGTTGTTCGAGTGTATCACCGGAAGCGGTGACCAGGTTTACCGGTACGGGCAACGGCGCCATATCCCCTTTGTTGGCAAGCCAAACTTTGGTGATGTACCCATTGTTCGAGGCCGTGGTCTTTTTATCATCGATCACAAAATCATTGCTGTGGGTGGTTTCCATCCATTCATGATGGAAGGTTTTTAAATCCATCCCGGAAACATCTTCCATGGCTTGCCAAAAATCATCAACCGTGGGATGTTTGCCGTTCCAACGATCGAAATATACATGCATTGCATGAATGAAGACGGGTTCGGTAAGCGTCCACTCAAGGGCCCGCAGCATAAACCCGGATTTCGAATAATTGATTCCGCTATAAGTGGACCGGGTATAGGCATTTGCAGGCAGATTTAAGGGCAAGTCGCGGTGCTGTCTTGCCAGCAGACCATAGAGGAGATAGTGGGTGTCCCACTCGCCTAAATCCGACAGGGTGTTCCATTTACCAAGCAGACTATCGAACATGGTCATGTTGTTGCGGCCATAATAATGTTCCATGTACTTCCATTCGGTAAAATCATTATTTCCTTCATCCATAAAAGTAGAGGCCCTCTCGTTGGAACCTAACATGCCATAGAACCAATTATGGCCTACTTCGTGCATGACCACCATTTCCAGCAGACGGGCAAATGAAATATAGCTGGCTGAAATTACGGTTATCATTGGATATTCCATGCCGCCGCCCGCCGCCAGTGAACCATCCACCACGGATGCTTTGGGATATTGATACTTACCGACGCGCATTCCGTAAAAGTCCAGGGTTTTAGCTACATATTCCGTTACGTGGCGCCAATCCCAGGCATTTTTAGGCAGGGCGAGCACGTTGGTCAATACGCCATTTTTCTGGATTTTACGGTGCACCATATAGTCCTCTCCGCTAAACCAGGCAAAGTCATGTACGTTGTGGGCCTTAAAACGGACGGTTTTCAACTTGGTCAGATCGGTTTTTAAACGATGTTGTTTCTTCCATTCTTGCCAATAATTTTTACGTTTGTCTTCGTCTTTGATGGACGTAAGTTTGCGCGTGTCCGCCACAATGGAATCCATAAAGGCCTCTTCTTCAGGATTGTACTGCAACATCCCGGTGGCATCGATCACATAATTTTGGGGCAATGTAACGCTCACATCAAAATCACCAAATTCACCATAAAACTCGCCCATATCGAGATAAGAATCCGGGTGCCAGCCAAAACGGTCATATACAACCGGTTTTGGGTACCATTGGCTGGCCGCAAAATAACGGCCTTTTGTATGGCCCATCCGGGAGAATACAATAGGGAATTTGGCATCAAATTTAAAGTTGATGGTTATGCTCTGGCCCGGCTGTAATGCCTTTGGCAGCATGATTTTGGCTTCGTCAATGGCGTCGGGTTTATATTGCCATTTTAGCTCTGTGCCACCGGACTTTACGCTGTTTAGGTTGATATAGCCGCGTTCTTCTTTTGAAGAAAAGTGGAAAATGTCCCTGCCCTGCGCCGCCGCTTGTTTGGCGAATGGAGTGCTTTCATTTTTATATGCGTTGGGATAAAGATGTACCCAGATAAATGAAAGAACATCCGGCGAGTTGTTGGTGTAGATCAGTCTTTCGCTGCCGGTGTAAGTCTGGGTTTTCACATTTAGGATTACATCAATTTTGTAATCAACATGCTGTTGAAAGTAGGATTGTTCCTGAGCGGAAAGAAAAGTGAGAAAAGTGGTCAGGATGATCAAGATATGACGCATGTGGAGCCTCCTGTATGAAGTAAATGGATGAACAACCGGCGTAGCCAACGCGAAAAAGTTTTATGATTATTGATTTTTTCAATATAACCAACCTAAGGGGAATTAAAAATTAAGAGCATAATTATAAACATAGGACATTTATCCGAAGCTTTTAGATAATAGTTCATAAATAGCACAACATCGTTTACAGTCAAATTGGCGTATTATAGTAATAACCATATTAGGATACTTATTTACAACTAATTGATTTTAATTCATTTTGGCATAGCCCTCACCCAAAACTGGGGATAGGACAAAATGAATTAAAAGTGTAAACGATGTTATGCTAATTGTCAAATAGTCGTTGATCGCAACGGGATATTGCAAATCTTATACAGAAAGATTAAGTTAGCGTATTGAATGATTTAGGCTTATGATGAAAAGAATCACCGCATACAGTTTAATTGTGTTTTTACTAAGTGTGACAATTGTGGGAAGCAATTGGCACAATCATCCGATAAATGGTGAAGAAACACCCGATTGTCCCGCTTATATTATAAGTATAGTTGTAAATAGTGATGTGCCTGTTAACTTGCTGGATGCATTGAATGTTAATTTATTAAATTCGATAAGTTTCAAAGTTGACGAACACAAGTCCGTAGCCGTTTGCATAACATCCACTATTTCCAATAAATCTCCCCCCAAAGCCCACCTATTTGTTTAAATTTTTTCCGGATAAAATATTGAAATAACCGTGTAATCTTGTAAATAAATTTTGCAGGATATTCATTCTTTCATTTCTCAACATCTATAAAGACTTTTGTAGATTTTTGGGGTGATAACAATCAAACACCCAATTTTCGCTGATATCCGGTTCCAAACAATTATAAATATGAGGATATAATGAAAAAGAAAGTATATTTAACGCTACTCTTTGCCCTGGTACTAAGCGCTATGGCGATGGCACAGGAGGGGACCATGCTTGCCAAGCAGGATTCCTTAAAACAAAAAGTGAAACAATTAGAAAAACGTCTCCGGGCCTTGGAGGACAAAGAGAGCCAAAATGAAATGCAAAAATTGATGGAAGAAGCAGAAACTGCCGCAGCCGAAAAGCCCGAGGAAACCCATCAAACCAAAACCTTTAAAACCGGTCAACGATCGCTACAGGCTATCAACCCGGAATTGAGCGTGACAGGTGACTCAAAAGCACAGGTGGTTTTTAATAAGAATGGATTTAACCCCGATACACGGAATGGTTTTGATTATCGCGTTTTGGGTTTACACTTTCAAAGTAGCCTTGACCCCTTTAGTTTTATAAAGGCCGTTGTAGAATTCTCTCCTGATGGTTTTGAGCTTGCTGAAGTGTATGCCACCTGGAGCAATTTATTGCCCAATGTTTCGGTTACAGCCGGTAAATTTCGACAACAATTTGGTGTTGTAAACCGCTGGCATGACCATGCCCTGGATCAGTATGATTATCCGCTGGCGCTGACGACTATACTTGGTGAGGATGGCATTCAACAAACCGGCGTATCGTTCCAATGGTTGATGCCGTCGCTTTGGGCCGACGCCAACACTTTTTATCTCCAGGTAACCAATGGCGCAAACGATCAGCTTTTTGCCGGGTCTCAATTTTCCTTTCCCGCTGTATTAGCACGTTTGACAACTTATTATGACCTTAGTGAAAATACGTATCTGGATTTTGGGCTTAGCGGGATGACCGGTCAAAACAATCTGCGTGGTTATGATAGTGAGGGTAATATTGTAAAGGAACAACAAAGGACAACCAATCTGGCCGGAATGGATCTTACCCTGTTTTGGGAACCGGCAAATCGTGCACATTATCATTCCTTTCTGTGGCGTTCGGAACTGTATTATGCGGATAAACAATTGAGCGGCCCAGATCATATCAAGGCGCTTGGTGGCTATTCGTATATAGAGTATAAGCTCAATGAACGCTTTCAGGCCGGTGTTCGCTATGATTATACCCAGCCTTTTGAATTAAAAAACGACCGGAGATATATCTCTCAGCTTGTACCATATATCACCTGGTGGCAAAGTCATTGGGCGCGCTTCCGTTTGCAGCTTAATCATAAGAACGGCAGTGGGTTTGCACAGGCAGACAATGTTTTGCTGCTTCAGTTAACCTGGGCAGCGGGACCACACAAACACGACCGTTATTGATAAAAATACAATGCTATTTAAGGAGCGCTAAAATGAAGTTGACAAAAATTGTTTTTATCTTCGTCCTGATGCAACTGTTTGTACAGGGGGCATGGGCCAAAAAATTAAACGTAGTTACTACCTTAACAGATTATGCCAATATAGCTAAATACATTGGCGGTGATAAGATTGATGTACGGGCAATTGTAAAAGGCAATCAGGATGCGCATTTTGTACGGCCCAAGCCCAGCTATGCCGTCTTGTTAAGTAATGCGGATGTGTTTGTGAGTACCGGTCTGGACCTTGAACTGTGGGTGCCAACATTGGAAGACCGGGCCGCCAACCCGCATATCCGTTCCGGTCAACCGGGATTCGTCGCTGCCGCAGATGGCGTAAAATTATTGGACAAGCCAAAAGTACTTTCCCGGAGCGAAGGCGGTTTACATATTTATGGCAATCCACACATCATTACAAGTCCCGTCAACTTTAAGGTCATCGCTCAAAATATTGAAATCGGGCTTGAAAAGAATGATGCCGCCAATGCCACCTTATACCGTAAGAACCTAAAGAAATTTCTCGATGACATTGATAACCATCTGTTTGGTCCAAAATTGGTAAAAATGATGGGTGGTAAATTGTTGAGCAAATTGGCACAAAATGGCCAATTGATCCCTTTTCTACAAAAGAAATCGTACAAAGGGGAAAAACTGATAAATTATCTTGGAGGCTGGCTGAAAAAAGCGTTACCCTTTCGTGGACGTAAACTGGTTTCATATCATAAAAATTGGGTCTATTTCCATTCCTTATTTGGAATAGAAGTTGTTGGTACGGTTGAACCCAAACCCGGTATCCCGCCATCGCCAAAACATGTGGAAGAACTGATTTCACAGATGCGCAAGGGAAAAGTAAGAGTGTTGATGGCCGCCAATTATTTTAGCGAGTCCAAAGTCAATGAAATCTGTGATAAGGTGGGAGCCGTACCGGTAATGGTGCCCATGGGTGTTAACGGGGCCGATGGTACGGGCGATGTTTTTAAATTGGTGGATTACTGGCTGGATCATCTGCTGGCGGCTTATGCCAAAGCCGACGTACAATAATTTTATCTGGAGAAAAAATGACGACGAATATATGGGATATCATGGCTCCGGCCTTTTTTGAACTGCTCATTTTGGTGGGGATCCACTCCTATCTTGGACTGCATGTCTTAAAACGCAAGGTGATTTTTGTGGATTTGGCGCTGGCACAAATTGCTGCTCTGGGCACTACAGTGGGCTTTTTGTTTGGGATCATTCCCGGAACGGGCGGCGCTTACTGGTTTTCGCTGGGGTTTGCTATCCTTGGCGCGGCGGTTTTTTCACTGACCCGTATCCGTTCGGAAAAAATCCCACAGGAAGCGGTCATCGGGCTTACCTATGCCATCGCTGCTGCCGTATCGATTTTGGTGATCGATAAAGCCCCGCATGGCGCGGAGCATATCAAGGAACTGCTGACCGGAAGTATTTTATGGGTCAAGTGGAGTACCATCGGCAAGGCGGCCATGGCCTATTCCCTGGTGGGCGCTTTTCATTTTATCTTTCGTAAAAAATTCCTGCTTATATCGGAGAACCCGGATGCGGCCTATAAACAGGGTGTAAATGTCCGCTTGTGGGATTTCCTGTTCTATGTTTCCTTTGGGATTGTTATTACACATTCCGTTGGAACGGCCGGCGTTTTATTGGTTTTTGTCTTTCTCGTCGTCCCGGCCATTACCTCAATCATGATAACAGATGTGCTGTGGAAACAATTGGCCATTGGCTGGTCCATGGGGCTGATTGTGAGTGTAATAGGGCTGTATTTTTCATATGTATTCGATTTGCCAAGCGGCCCGACGGTCGTCGCTTTTTATGGGCTTGTATTGATCATAACTGCCCTGGCTTTATATGTTGCACGCGCCGGTGCACGGGCAAAAGCACTTGGAAATATTGGTCTGGGAATTGTGGTCTTACTCATGGTGGTGGCTGGGTTCAGATGGATGGGAAAGGCCTTTAAGACGGCCGATGTCCATCATAATGAACAAATTTCCGCACTTGTGGCGCAAGAACAGCCTGCCGGATTAGGGGATATGGACCAAGTCCATTTGGATAGTTATCTAAACGGGATTACGGATAGTGTTCAGTTGAATGGGCTTTTCGATAAAGCAGATGATGATTTTACGCGGATCGCCATCGCTAAACGATTGATAACCGTTAACCGTTATTTGGGATACAGGCGTCTGCTGGATATGTTGCGCAGCTCTGAGTTACCCTTTATACGTGATCAGATTATGGATATTATCGAACGGGGCAGCCATAGCCGTTTTGAATATGATTCCGATAAGGACGCCAAAAATAATGATCCGGCATTTAGGGCTATGACCAAATGGTTGAAATCTATAAAATAGCTGACAGGACTAAAACTTCAAATAACTTTATTATTGAGGGCCATTCCAAAATTAAGGCCGGAGTAATGGCGAATTCCTTTTTGCCCCGGCCGTTTTGTCCTGTCCATGTCTCAACCATTACCGTTTTATTGGTACCACGGTGCCAAGACGCAGTATCGTACAAGAATAAAATCTTACTTTCCTTTAATATGAATGCCCATTAAATTATAACCTTAGCATCAACAAACAGATGTGTTTGACCGTTGTCCTTTTTTTTAGGGACCGATATTTGTTAAAAATATATAAAAACGGATAGACGTGATGGAAAATATTCATCCAAAAAAACGCATCACCGATTGGCCACGGGAAGAACGGCCCCGGGAGAAGTTGATCCGCCATGGAGCGGAGCATATCAGCAACGCGGAGTTGATTGCCTGGAGAAAACGCCCTTGCGTACTCTATTTTCAAGCACTATCTTTCAAAGTAGCGCGCTATTAAATACCCCATTAAGAAGTTATTGCTCTCGCAGGATATAGGCTAGGAATGTGTGTGGTCAAAGCAGCATTATTCGGGGCTAACGAAGGATGAAATCCTAAAGTGTTAGGTGTAAATAGGGATTGATCATGGGTGCAATTAAAGCTGTAGTCGATCTCAGTACGCAACTCGCTAATAGCGTTCAAGACAGGAAGTTCTCCGCTGAACTTTTTAAAATCATTGAGCTTTAGCTGACTTGCCACGAGCTTCAGCTCGTGGATATAGAAAAGGCATCCCTGCTTTTCGGACTTTAGTCCAACAAACTACAAGGAATGCAAAATGCCATACATAAGAATCTGGGTACATCTCATATTTTCTACAAAAAACAGAGTGAATCTTATATCCAGTGAATTAAAACCAAAACTTTTAGCGCATATCAAGGAAAATGCGAAGAAAAAAGATATTTATATTGATTTTATAAATTGTGTAGAAAACCATTTTCATCTCTTAATTTCTCTTGGAGCCGGTCAATCTATCAGCGAAATAAGCCGTTTATTAAAAGGTGAATCTTCCAATTGGGTTAATAAAAATAAACTGTCGAAAATAAATTTTAAATGGCAGGAAGAGTATATTGCTGTTTCGGTGAGCGAATCACAGGTTAACAAGGTGCGAAATTATATAAAGAATCAGGAAGAACATCATCGTATAAAAACATTTACTGAAGAATTTGAGCTTTTCATCAGTAAATATAATTTTGATAAATTGGGCTAAAGCCCTTTTTAATCAAGAAATCATAATCAACGAGCTAAAGCTCGTTGCAAGTCAACTAAGTTTGACTGTTTAGCCGGAGTTGTCCGTTGCTACGGCGCGGGCAAGTGTTGGCAAGGCCAATATAACAGGACTATTAACCCAGCAATTATTTATTGATCAACCAAACTTTCCTGCCCCGCATATTAACCTAAAATGATACTTTGCTTTAAACCATCTGTAAATTAAATTACCTTGATCGTGATTTCAGGATATTATGCATCCATTTTGCTCGAAACAGGGGGATACTTCCAATACTGCAGATTGCTCAGGAAAAAATATTTTCTCTGCGGGTAATTTAAGACTGTTGCATTGGGGACAGTGTTATGGGTAACGAAGGGATAAAAAAACGCATCACTGATTGGCCGAAAGAAGAGCGACCTCGGGAAAAACTTATCCGTTATGGGGCGGAACACATTAGTAATGCCGAGCTGATTGCCATCTTACTGGGGCATGGCAGTCAAAAATACAACGCGGTGGAAACGGCACACGAATTATTGAAAACCTTTGGTGATTTGGAAGGATTGGCAGCCGCTTCTCAAAAGGAAATGCAGGACATTAATGGGATTGGGCCCGCAAAAGCGCTCACGCTGCTGGCGGCCTTTCAGCTCTATCGTAATTTGCAAAGCGAGACTGCCGCCAAGATTCCACAGGCAATGAGCCAGCCCAAAATGGTGGCAGATATATATATCCCATATCTTGGGGACAAAAAAAAAGAAAGTTTTTATGTATTATTGCTGGATGCCGCCATGCATAAAATCCGTGATGTAGAAGTGTCCAGGGGATTATTGACTGCATCCCTGGTACATCCGCGCGAAGTTTTCAACCCGGCAATAAAGTATAGTGCCAAAGGTATCATCCTGTTGCACAACCATCCGTCAGGGCAGCTTTTCCCCAGCGAAGAAGACATCAAGATTACCCGTAAGCTGGTAGAAAGCGGCCAGCTTCTGGACATTCCGGTGTATGATCATTTGATCATTGCCCGCAAAGGATACTATAGTTTTAAGGAAAATAACTTACTTTGAGGATATCCGATGAACCATGACCACATGTTTAAATATCTCGATACGCTGCGCCAGGAGGCCATGCTGGGCGGTGGTGAAAAACGAGTGGCAGCCCAGCATAAAAAAGGGAAACTAACAGCCCGCGAACGTATTGAATTTTTATTTGATGAAGGCACGTTTGTGGAAATGGATATGCTGGTCCGTCATCGCAGCCGTGATTTTGATATGGAAAAAAACCGTCCCTTAGGGGATGGTGTGGTTACCGGATATGGTTATATTGATAACCGTCTTGTCTTTGTTTTTAGCCAGGATTTCACTGTTTTTGGCGGTTCGCTTTCCGAAACCTTTGCCGAGAAAATAATAAAGGTTATGGATCAGGCGATGAAGGTTGGCGCTCCTGTTGTTGGCCTGAACGACTCCGGTGGCGCCCGCATACAGGAAGGCGTGGTCAGCCTGGGTGGCTATGCGGAAATATTTTTGCGCAACACACTTGCATCCGGCGTAATCCCACAGATATCGGCAATTATGGGGCCATGTGCCGGCGGGGCTGTGTATTCCCCGGCCATCACGGATTTTACGATTATGGTTCGCAATACAAGCTATATGTTTGTAACAGGGCCCAACGTAGTTAAAACCGTAACCCATGAAGAAGTATCATCCGAAGACCTGGGCGGGGCCGATACACATGCATCACGTAGCGGTGTCAGTCATTTAAGTTGTGATAGTGATATCGAGGCTCTGCAGAAGATTCGCCAAATGATTGCCTACATGCCGGCCAATAATCTCGAAGACCCACCACGGATTTTTAGTGACGATCCGGCAGATCGTATAGATATAAAATTGGATGATCTGGTACCGGAGAATCCGAATCAGCCCTATGACATGAAAGAAGTGATATTCTCAATTAGTGACAAGGATACTTTTTTCGAAATCCAACCCGATTATGCGGCGAATATTGTTATTGGATTTGCTCGTTTTGACGGCTACTCCACAGGTATCATCGCCAATCAGCCCGCGCATCTTGCGGGGGTACTGGATATTGACGCATCTATAAAGGCCGCCCGTTTTATCCGCTTTTGTGATGCCTTTAATATTCCGCTTATAACCTTAGAAGATGTGCCCGGTTTTCTGCCCGGCACGCATCAGGAGTGGGGCGGGATTATTAAACATGGTGCAAAATTGCTCTATGCCTATTCCGAAGCTACCGTGCCCAAGATTACGGTCATCACGCGTAAAGCTTATGGGGGTGCTTATGATGTGATGAGTTCCAAACATATCCGCGGTGATGTGAACCTGGCCTGGCCGATGGCCGAAATAGCCGTGATGGGCCCCAAGGGCGCAGCGGAAATTATCTTTAAACGGGATATCGCCAATGCGGAAAATCCGCAGGAAATGCTTGCTCAAAAGGAAAAAGAATACCGGGATAAATTCGCCAATCCCTATCTTGCGGCAGAACGGGGTTATATCGATGAAGTGATCCTGCCCCGCAACACACGGGTACGGATCATCCAGGCCTTGCGTATGTTGGAAAATAAGGTTGACAAGAACCCTGCTAAAAAACATGGCAATATTCCGCTTTAAACGACATATTGTTTGACTGACAATATTGGCCGTTTTTTTTGCTAATTGCCTGGTGTAAGCAGGTATTTATAATTTAAAATATATGAGTCTGGTCTAAAAAGGGGGCTAAAGCCCCAAATTAGGGGTGGGTCGT
>CAYWBI010000030.1:13354-27479 GCA_964456445.1 uncultured Calditrichaceae bacterium | reverse complement strand
CTTGGTGAATTACCAATGCCTAAAATTACCCATAGATTTAACTGTTGAACCAAAAGAATAATCATAATTGCCAAAATGATAAGAAAAACCAAATCCTGGTAATTCAAAAATTATTACCCTATAATATTTTTCTAAATCAGTAATTAACCCCTGGTAATGCTCAATCATGTTTGGCCCGTCGGGAGCAAAAAGTATTGCTTCTTTATCTGATTGACTGTCATAGGCCCTAATGGCGCCATAGGTTGTTTTTATCATGCCAATCGAATTAGAAGCCCATTCTTTTTTATGGCTCTTCTTTAGCCAAAACCTTAAAGCATCAATTTTGTATTTCATCCACAATTCCTTTGATAAGCGCCTTGGCTCCGCTGGCCCCCGTTATTTTTAACTCCAAGCCATCACGATTTGGATGGATAATAAAAGTAAACCTAAAAAACGGACAACATTGTTTTTCTGCAATAATATAACTGGTCAACTGTTGTAAAAAAACATCATCGTATTTAAAATAAAAAATATACCCATCGTCGGTTTCAACAATTTTTTTTACCATGGAAAATATTTTATTTTGTAAGGCTTGCTTGCGTTCCACTTGTTCCCCATCGGTTAATTTGCAGGCCAATGATCCTATTTGGTTAATATTCCTGTTCATACTATCTTCCTTTATGAAATTTATTTTTTCGCTTGCCAATACTGGTTTGGCTTTATTGTCTTTAGAGAAAACAAATGTTATGGGAAAATTACTGATGTAGATAACTATCAGGCCAATTAAGCCTATTGAGATGCACGGTACTTTTTTCATCCTTTTGCTTTCATTTAAATGATAATTATGCAAATATAAGCATTGGAGCATACTCGAAGGTCAAGTGTTTTTTTAATGTGGCAAAAGAAATATGAAAAGTCTTCAGCATATCGAACGGTTCTGTTTTTTTAGATAGATTGAATAAAAGCGATGTAAACCGTGGCCTTTAAATAGGCTACCACGGACTGAGAAAAGGCTTTTCAACCAGGCGCGACGGTTAGTTACGCCCGGTTTAACCCACAGTGGATTAAAATAAAAAGTTCCACCTTACCGGCTTATTTGAAGGGCTTATATATGTTAATAGGAGAAGCAGCAACACTAACCGGATTTTCCAAAGATACAATTCGTTGGTACGAAAAGATCGGCCTGATCAATCTTGACAGGAACTCGAGAAGCGAAAACAACTACAGAAGTTATGACAAAAAAACCATCGATAAATTATTACTTATTAGGCAAATCAAAAACTTTGGTTTTACGCTAAAAGAAATAGGGGAATTTTTATTTCTCCTGGAGATCGGGCAAATAAAATGCGTCACAACTGCTGAAGTATTTGAGAATAAACTGGAGATAATAGATAAAAAGATAACTGAACTACAAAACATAAAAACCAAATTGGTTTTGGCCAGAAGTAAATGTACTGGGGATTGTCTCGAAGTATTAAATGAACAATACAGCTAATTTTATTTAGCTGTCCATACTTTCTTTTGAATGTTACAATAAATTGTGCATTGCGCAAAAAGGGAAAAGAATGAGCAAATATAGAAACAATGGCGCCATCGGTGCATTACTGGATGAATACGAGCGGGTAGTTTCTGAACTGCAAACTGTCATTCAAAACATCAGCCCGGAACAACTGACACACATTGTCGATAAGCAGACAAAAGACCCCTCCTGTAAATCCATTCAAACCATCCTGACCCATGTCATTCAATCCGGCTATTGGTTTGCAGTTGAAGTAAGAAAATTTTATGGTGAGAAAATTGACTTCCCTAAAGCAACAACTTTTAACAGCAGTAAGGCTTATCAACTTGAACTGGACAAAATGTTTAAGTACAATGAGCAACTTTTCGATGAATACCCCGTAATAAAAATCGATGAAACAGAAAACCAGAAAAAAATAAAGGTTCTGTGGGGGCAAACCTATAACACGGAACAATTGTTTGAACATGCCATCGTCCACGTATCAAGACACCGCAGGCAAATAGAACGATTTTTACAAAAGCTATAATATTAAATGGCAGAACAAGTAACAGGCATCTTTTGCTCTTTACCTTCTGCACAAACACAACGCCTTCGTCTATGCGCCAGGCGCAAATTCAAAAAGGAATAAATATGCAAACAATATTAGGCTCCGGCGGGGCCTTTGGTATCGAATTGGCCAAAGCGTTAAAAGAATTTACAAATGAGATAAGACTGGTAAGCCGTAAACCTGAAAAAGTCCATACAACGGATATACTTATGCCCGCGGACTTATTAGGCCCCGCCGATGTGGACAAAGCGGTGCAAGGCTCGTCCGTTGTTTATGTCACCATTGGTTTTCCCTACAGTTTAAAGGCATGGCGGGAAAGCTGGCCAAAATTTATGCACAACGTAATCGAAGCCTGTATCGGGCATAAATGCAAACTGGTGTTTTTTGACAATATCTATATGTACGACGCCAATTATTTAAAAGACATGAACGAAGGGACGCCTATCAATCCGCCAAGCAAAAAAGGCACGTTAAGGGCAGAAATTGCGGACATGATCCTGGATAAGGTGAAGGAAGGTAAATTAAACGCATTGATTGCACGTTCCGCGGATTTTTACGGACCGGCCATCCGCAATACCAGCATGCTTACCGAAACGGTTTTTACACCGCTGAGCAAAGGGAAAAAAGCCAACTGGCTGGGATCGGTAGATTTCAAACATTCTTTCACCTACACACCCGATGCCGGGAAAGCAACCGCGCTGCTTGGAAATACGGACGATGCCTATAACCAGATATGGCATGTACCCACCGCCCCAAATCCCCTCACCGGTAAAGAATGGATTGAGGCGATTGCGGGTGCACTAAAAGTAGAACCAAAATATCAGGCAGCCCCAAAATTTCTGGTACGAATTCTCGGGCTCTTTGTACCAATTATGCGCGAGATGGTTGAAATGATGTATCAATATGACCGGGACTATGTTTTTAACAGCGACAAATTTGAAAAACGTTTTGATTTTAAACCGACGCCCTATAAAAAGGGAATTGAAGAAATCGTCCAAAAGGATTATCGGAAGACTGCGACGGATAAGACTTAAAGGCCATTAAGAAAAGTCTTAATTTAACTCTTTTTAGCAAAAGCATGTAATGCCAAAAGCTTTTGATAAAGCCACTCATTAGTGTCCGGTTAAGTTCCTGGCCGGGTTTCACATCACCCAGCATAAGCTTGGGGATGTGAAAAACCCGATATTTAGCGGGCTTTAGCCCAAATTAACCAACATCTTGGGCTGAAGCCCATTTAAGACAAAATATCCTGGTATCCACGAGCTTAAGCTCGTGGCAATTAAATGAGTTTGAAGTCCAATAATTTACAAAAACATCTGAACCGCAGTTTGAGATGCCTTACTTAATACAATCCTTTTTTAACCGGACACTATTGAAAGCCCCTTTATTTTTCCAGACATCTTATACCTTGTCCCCTGACCCCGTAAACCCCATATATGACCCGCAACCAAAATAAATTTCCCGGTTCTAAACGTCCAGGCCGGATATAAGAAAAAACAATGCTCTATCATTAGTCTCCGGTTAAAATATCAAATATTAAAACCAAGCCCTTTGATGTCAAGGCCAAACGCCTGACCTAATATAGTGGGGCTTGAAACAAGCTTGGCTTTAGGCGAAATTTAATCGGGCACTTATGAAGCTCTATATTTATTCATCTGCCTTTAAATACAAAATGGCATGTTATTTGTATTAACATATTCAAAGAACGCCACAACGGTCGATTATTGAGTACAATGTAGAAATATTGCACATCAAAAAGGAACACAATGAAGAATATGTTACTAATGCTGCTGTTTTACACAGTAAGCAGCTTTGCCACAACATACTATTGCGACGTACAGGCCGTTTCTTCCGGTGACGGCAGCCTAAAGAACCCATATAAAAGCATCGCTTCGGGAATGTCCGTTCTTTCCGCCGGTGATACCTTGTTTATCCGTGGGGATCAGGCTGGAAACGGCCGTATCTATAATGAAAAAATTTCCGTGAGTTCATCCGCCGCATCGGGTAAAGACAAAGCGCCTATAGTGGTATCGGCCTACCCCGGAGAAATAGTACGTTTGATGCCATCGGCACGATCTTCAATTTACGCCAACTACTGGGAGTTTAAGGATTTTATCCTGGATATGGGCGCCCACACCGATGATGCCATCAGGATATATGGCGACCATAACACCTTCCGTAACCTTGAAGTGACCAATGGGGAGCGCGATGGTTTTGATATGAGCGGCGCTTCCTATAATCTTATTGAAAATTGCACCATTCATTACTTTAACCGTAGCGATCAATATGACGCGCATGGTATTATAATGGACGGCGGCGTGGGCAATACGTTTAGGGGCAATGTCATTTATGACTGTAAAGGCGATTGCATACAACTTTATAAAAGTAAAGTAAACAGTGAAACACTTATTGAAAATAATGACCTGTACACGACCTTTGGCGGCGGCAGTGAGAATGCCATCGATATGAAAGGTACGCAAGGCTGCACCATACGCAACAACAAAATGCATGGTTTTCGCAATGCGGTGGACAGCGACGGCGTTGCATTAAAGATCAATAAAAATTCCGATAATGTACTTATTGAATATAATGAAATATATGACAGTAATGGCGGGTTCCGGATAAGCGGAGGTGAGACCCAGAACATCCGCTTCCGTTATAATGTGGTTCATGATATTTATTTAGATGGCAGCCCGGACAAATATGGCTATGGCGTCCAGTTCGATGGCGTGGTGGATATAACACTTAGCAGCAATACTTTTGCCCACATCCCCGGCCCTTTATTTTGGATCGCTTCACGCGGCGCAACCAACATCACCATGGAAAACAATATTTTTTACGACAGCAATTCCTTTAAAGGGTCCACCGCGGATTTTAACGGAAACGTACAAATCGATTACAATGGCTGGTATCAGAACAAACAGTCCATCAGCGGCACAAATGACGTTGTTGGTGACAACCCCGGGTTTGTTGATGAAGGCGCTTATGATTTCAGATTAACCGAATCCAGTTCGGCAATTAATGCCGGCAATCCCGCAGCGGGCACGGATTTCCCCGGCCAAAGAATTGATCTTGGGGCATTTGAATATCAGGGGACGCCCACCGGTATTAAAAACAAAACCAAATCCGCCACGGGTTTTTATTTGGCCCCCAACTATCCCAATCCATTTAACCCGTCAACAACCATTCATTTTTATATGCAACAGACCGGATTGGTAAGATTAAACATATTTGATATAACCGGGCGTCGAATTGCCACATTGATAAACGCTTTACGTGCCCAGGGCGCCCATCGGGTTACATTCCATCCGAACGCTGCGGCAAGTGGGATATATTTTTATAATTTAACGGTTTATTCCCAGGACAAGAGCCGTGTTATATTTCAAAAATCAAGACAAATGACCTTCCTCAAATGATCTGCCCCCGGATCGTTCCCGCCGCGGTGTAAAACGCCGCGGCTTTTTTTTTATCCACTGGATGATTAACTTGGATTTTTCTACAACGATAAAAGGTTATCATGAAAGTACTGCCCGCTCTGTTGTTGATCATTACATCGCTTTTCGGCCAAAACATACAACAACAAGTTTTACAAATAGCAAAAAGTCCTGTCTTACGCCCCGCTCAATGGTCGGTGTATGCACGTTATGTGGACTCTGATCATGTCCTTGTCCGCTATCAGGCCCAAAAACGCGTTGCCCCAGCCTCGGGGCTGAAGCTTTTTAGTACGGCCTGTGCCTTAAATGCCCTTGGCGCGAATTTTCGTTTCCAAACACAGCTGGCAATAAACGGCCCCATTAAAGATGGCGTTTTGAACGGTGATTTGCTTATCATTGGCGGGGGTGACCCAACGTTGGGCAGCGCGCGCATAAAAGGGTCCCTGCCGCTGGACAGCCTGATGCAGAACTGGGCCCTTGCCATAAGGCGGGCGGGCATAAAAAAAATCAACGGAAACCTGATTGCCTATTCGGGCCATTTTAGCGAACAGACGGTTCCCGGCAACTGGTTATGGTCGGATTTGGGAAATTATTACGCGGCAGGCGCCGGGGGAATAAATATCAACGACAATTTATACCGCTTGTTTTTTAAGCCCTCCCGCTATGAAGGCGGACCGGCAAAAATCCTGCGCAGCAACCCGGATGTTGAAGGACTGACTTTTCAAAATAACATGCGTACCGGACGCCGCGGTTCCGGTGACAATGGTTATATCTATTGTGCACCGCAGCAGATGAACGCCACGGTTAGGGGCACCATTCCGGCCGGGGTAAAGGAATTTGACATCAAGGGATCTATTCCGCAGCCTGCCTTGTTTTGCCTGCAACAGTTACGTCTGTATTTACATGCAGAGGATATTGATTTTAACGGAAAATTAAAGACCATCGCTAAACCATCCCCTGCCCCCAGACCCGGACAAATTATTGCTGTCACCTTTTCACCTGCCCTTGATGCCATTGTCCAGTATATCAACCATCGCAGTTTTAACCTCTATGCCGAAGCAATCGGCAAGGAATCGGCACGGGCCATGGGTTTCGCCGGATCGGATAAGGGAGCGGCACGGGCAATTAAGAAATTTCTCGTTCAACAAAAGGTGGATGTTTCGTTGCTCGATCTATACGATGCCTGCGGGTTATCCCCGGCGAATGTCATTAGTGCAAAACTGATGGTAGATTTACTGACGACCATGACCCGGCACAAAGAATTTGACACTTTCTATAATTCGATGAGTATCGCCGGCGTACCGGACAGTATCGGTTTTTTTAGCAAATGGGGGTTGGGCACAGCCATGGCCAACAATGCGCGGATCAAATCCGGTTTGATTAACCATGTTCGCAGCCATTCCGGTTATGTCAGGGATAAAAAGGGACGTTTGATCGCATTTTCATTTATTGCCAATAATTACAAGGGTAGGGTGAGCGCCATCGACAAAATCCATCAAAAACTGCTTCTTAACCTGGCCAACGGTCGGTAAGAATAAAATATTTTATGCAAAATGTTCTGTGATGATATGTGAAACGAGGGTAATAAATTTTTCTTTTACCAGTTCTGCCGTGCGGGTGACATCCTCATGCGTAAGTTTTTCCTTGCCCATGCCCGTTGCAAAATTGGTAATGCAGGATATACCCATGGTTTTAATCCCAAGTGTATTGGCCATAATTACCTCGGGCACAGTGGACATACTGGCGGCGTCCCCGCCAAATTTATGGATCATCTTAACCTCTGAGGCCGTTTCATAAGTCGGACCGGTGGACGTCCATAAAACACCCTTTTTTAAATCGATATTTAGTGACAGTGCCAGCCTGTCAATTGCATCAATGTATTCTTTGGAATAAGGATTGGACATATCTGTAAAACGGGCGCTTCCACGCAAAGGGGAGGCAAATAAGAAATTCACCTGATCGGTTATTAACATCAAATCCCCCGGAACAATACGTGGGTTTGTGCTGCCGGCGGCATTGGTTACCAGTAATTTTTCAACGCCAAGCGCATGCATAATCTCTACCACAAAGCTCACTTGTTCCATCGAATAACCTTCGTAGTAGTGCGTCCTGCCCTGCACGGCTACGAGGGAAATACCCTGATGAAAACCAAAAACCAGATAGCCCTTGTGGCCGGCAACTGTTGAATGCGGATAATGCGGGATTTCCACAGTTGGGATTTTCACGGATTTGTCAAATGTGTCTGCAAAATCGCCCAGGCCACTTCCCAAAATAAGCGCCGCGCGTGGCTGCACGTTTGTTTTTTGACGTATAAATTCCAGCGATTCCTTTATCTGCTTATTCATTAAGATTTCCATTTAGCCGTTTTTACATTTAAAAAACAATCATCTGTTTTTATTTGCTGTGTTGCCTATAGATTTTATAAACAGACGCCCATAGGCATAAGCAGAATATAAAATGGTTAATATTACAAGATATATGAGATAACTAAAGATATCGAACCATCCTAATAAAAAGGAAATAATTGTACCGGCCACCACAACCACGGCAACTTTCCCTGGTATATTAGATGGTGTAACCCTGCTCTTCATGCGATAAATAAATAAAGCGCCAACCAATATCCCCAAATCACGCAATACAATAACCAGTGTCAACCAAAGCGGAAAGCCCTGAAACAGATAGAGGGCAATAGCAATACCGCCTATGTTTATCTTATCCGCCAGAGGGTCCAAAATTTTCCCCAATTCGCTTATTTGATTCCATTTACGGGCAAAATAGCCATCAAGATAATCCGTGGCCATTGCAGGTAAGCTCAGCCAGAACACCAGGTCATTTCGTTGAATAGAAATAAAATAGACCGCCGGGATAACAAAAAATATCCGACTGAAACTCAACAGATTGGAAAATGTCCGGTTTGATTTATCTATCAGCGCCATATAATTTTATAAGGTAATAATGCCATGGGTTTATTTTGCAATGATATGAATACACCAGCCGGTTGGAGGAAATAATCCATCAGCGTGTTTTGCATGGAAACATAGGAATAAACGGCATTCAATAATTGCTTTTCTTTTGGGTAATAAGATATTCGTACGGACTCATCCGCATCAATACCGGCCATTTTCTTGGCAAGTGAGATGGCGGTATAAAAAGACCCCGCACTATCCACAAGACCATTTTTTAGAGCGGATGCCCCCGTCCAGACACGTCCCCGGGCAATCTGATCCACAGCGTTATATGTCATATTTCGACCGGCCCCGACCTTGGAAACAAAATCATGATAAAATTCCGATATGAGATGATGGATCACTTTTTTTTCAGAAGCAGACCAGGCCGTATTTGTGGAAAAAAGACCCGCATTCCGTCCCCGGCTTATCTGTTGCACATTGATACCCAATTTATTATTCAAACCATTCAGACTGAATTTTCCGGCAAATACGCCAATGGAACCCACCAGGCTCAAAGGGTCTGCCAGGATCGAATCCGCCCCGGCTGCAATATAGTAGCCACCGGAAGCGCCCATATCCGATATGGATGCGATAAGTGGTTTTTTATCGGCCGCCTTGCGTATGGCATGCCACATCACATCCGAGGCAATTGCCGAACCACCCGGACTGTCAATACGTAGTATAATCGCCTTAACCGATGATGAAGATGCCGCTTTTCGCAAACTCTTAACCACGGTATTTTGCCCGGCAATGGTGCCCAGCAACGGGTCTTTACTATCCTCTCCACCGGCAATCGTTCCGCTGATATAAATAACGGCAATACGGGATTTGTCACGTATATGGAGTGAACTGGCAGGAATTTTCGCATAGGCTGTTGCCGTGATCCGGTTCAGTTTTGGCCCATCGCCCCGGATCAGGGCAATAGCGTCATCTAAAAACCCTGTGGTATCGATCAAACCGGCTTTTACCGCTTCCTGCCCGGTAAGTCCTGTTTGCTGATTGATGATTCCCGATACGCTCTTTCTTTCAAGATTGCGGAGTTTGGAAATATTTTCAACAATAAACTGATAATACTGGTCCAGGATACGATTTAATACTTCGCGGCTTTCCGGCGACATGGTTTTATGTGTGTAGGTCTCCGGAGCGGTTTTGTATTTTCCAATGTGCAAAAATTCTGCCTGAACGCCAACTTTTGCCAGCAGGTCTTTGTAATGTGTTACTTCGCTGCCAACCCCGGCCAGAAACAGATTGCCGCTTGTGGGCATAATAACCGTATCACAGGCCGCAGCCAAAAGATAGTCACGTGTCATCCCCCATTCAAGATAGGCATAAATTTTTTTGCCGCTCAAGCGGTATCGCTTGATAGCCTCCTGTAACTCATGGGTTTTTACAAAACCGGTTTGAAGAAATCCGACATTTAAGATAACGCCACGTATCCGATCATCAACGGCAGCTTTTTCCAAATCATCACGGATCTTTTTCAGATCCAATGGCCCAACGCCAAACATTTCCTGAAGCGGGTCAGGCGTCACATATTCCGCCAGGCCCCCACCGATATTTATATATAAATAGGAATTATCCTCTACAACCGGTTCCGACCCGGAAAGCAGGCTGATAACAATTGCAATGCCTGCAAAAAGAATGACAAAACCCGAAAGCAGAACGAGTAAGTATTTAAAGAATGATTTCATAGCACCTACAAATAAGTTGTTAATACACCTGCAATAGTGGCGGTCATAAAAGTAGCCAGCGTTCCACCAAGAACCGCCTTTAATCCAAAGCGGGCAATATCCGATTTACGGGAAGGGGCAATGCCTCCGATCCCACCAATCTGGATGGCAATCGAAGAAAAATTCGCAAAACCACATAACGCATAGGTAGAAATTATGATTGCTTTTTCACTTAATACATGTTGTGGGATCAATCGTGCCAAATCAAGATAAGCAATAAATTCATTCAGGATGATTTTTTCGCCGATCAACGAACCAACCTGTACAGCATCATGCCAGGGAACGCCAATCACCCAGGCAATGGGGCTAAGCGCCCAGCCAAGTATGACCTGAAGATTGATCTCGGCGCCTGTCGCGGTATAGAGCCCAAGCCACCCGCTGACGACACCGGCGACCATATAATTGAGCATGGCAATCAGGGCGATAAAAGCCAGCAACATTCCTGCAACATTAAGCGCCAGCATCAAACCGTCACCCGCACCTGTTGCTGCGGCCTCGATAACACTGGAAGCTGTTTTCTCGATATTTATTTTAACTTCGCCCATGGTTCGTGAATTCTCGGTTTCAGGAACCAGGATTTTGGCAATAATTATTGTTGCCGGGGCCGCCATGATGCTGGCCGATAACAAATGTTTGGCATAAAAAAGTTGTTGTGCCGGGTCCGATCCACCCAAAAGGCCAACATAGGCCGCAAGCACACCACCCGCAATAGTTGCCATTCCCCCGATCATCATTGTAAGAAGTTCGGATTGGGTCATCGGTTCGATATAGGGACGAACAACCAGAGGCGCCTCGGTTTGGCCAATAAAAACATTGGCGGCTACAGAGATGGATTCGGCGCCACTAACCCTTAAAAGCTTGGCCATTACCCAGGCCATTCCCTGTACTATTTTTTGCATAATACCCAGATGGTAAAGCACGGACATAAGCGATGAAAAGAAGATAATGGTTGGCAACACCTGAAAGGCAAAGACAAATCCCACGCCTTGCTTTTGCAAAGCGGACGGGAATGCTTGCTCAAATTTTCCGATTTCCGCCAGGGCGCCAAAAACAAAAGCAGACCCTACATTGGTAAAGGATATTATTTTTACAAAGATATTTCCTAAAATATCAAAAAATTTCTCGCCCCAGGGAACCAGGATTACAAAAATGGCAAAAACAATTTGCATGCTGAGACCTATCCCGACCTGCTGCCATTTTATTTCCTTCTTGTTTACTGAAAACAAATAGGCCAGACCGATTAGCACCGCCAGGCCAAAGACGCCAAAAAGTAGATCGCTCATTCTTTATCCTTTTTCTTTTCTACAGGAGGCTCAAAACAATTCCGACAGCGCGCTTCATACACATCTGTGGCACCTACCACAACTTTTCGGGTATCCTTCGTGATCCGCTGGGTATGGTTGGCCGGGTTTCCACACAGCACACAAATGGCATGGGTTTTTGTTATATACTCCGCAATGGCCAACAAATGTGGAATAGGTTCAAAAGGCATACCCCTATAGTCCTGATCAAGACCGGCAACGATGACGCGTTTGCCCATATTCGCCAGGGTTTGACAAACGGGAACAAGCGAATCATCAAAAAATTGAGCTTCATCGATTCCCACGACCTGTGCTTCCAAAGCCAAATTGATCATTTCTTTCGGGTCTTCAATTACCTGTGAAGGGATTTTTTGCATATCATGTGAAACGATTTCATCCTTGCTGTACCGATTGTCGATCTTAGGCTTAAACAAAGCTATCTTTTGCCGCGCAATAACCGTACGGCGCATGCGTCGGATAAGTTCTTCGGTTTTGCCACTGAACATGCTGCCACATATAACTTCGATCCAACCGGTATGTTGTTTTAAAATATTCATGGGGTATTACAAAATCCTTTTAAAGTTCCCTTAACAAATCCTGCATTTTTGTGGTCAACAGATCAATGGCCACATAGTTTTTTCCACCACGTGGAATTATAAGATCGGCATATCGTTTGGAAGGCTCGACAAATTGAAAATACATGGGGCGGACGGTTTCCATATATTGCCGGACAATAGATGGGACGTCCCGGCCACGTTCGGCGATATCCCGCTGTAAACGACGGATAAAGCATACATCGGGCGGTGTATCGACAAATACCCGGATATCCATTATATCCCTAAGCTGGGGTTCATTCAGGATTAGGATCCCCTCGAGAATAATTACCTTATGCGCATCCATCCGTTCGGTCTCTGCCAACCGGCTATGGGTTTTATAATTATAAATCGGGTGATCGATACTTTCCCCATTGATCAATTTTTGCATATGATCGAACAGCAGGTTATGATCAAAAGCATCGGGGTGGTCAAAGTTTTTTCCGGTCCGGTCATCGTATGGAATATTAGATAAATCCTTATAGTATGAATCTTCCTGTATCATCCCAACACGATCCGCACCTAAACGTTCAATAATGGTATTGGCTATAAGGGTTTTTCCGGATCCGGATGCCCCGGAAATACCAATGACGATATTTTTTTTCATTATTTTAATTGTGAGTTTTCAAACGCGTGAGGTAAGAGTTCTTTTAATTTATAGGTTTTTGCTTCCCTGCCATTGGTCAGGATTACTTTTAACTCGGGTGCATAGTCATAGAGGAGTTGCCGACAGGCGCCGCATGGCGGGCAGAAATCAGCCTTTTCTGCATAGATTGCGATGGCGTCAAAGTCTTCTTCGCCTTCTGTCAAGGCCTTTACCAATGCAACACGTTCCGCACAAATAGTCAATCCAAAGGAACTGCTCTCTATGTTGGCACCGCGTATAATTTTGTGGTTTTTTGTAGAAAGGGCAGCGCCAACCCTAAAATGTGAATAATCGGCATGTGAATAGCTGATAGCTGCCCGGGCTTCTGATACAAGCTTTTTGGTTTGATCATCCAAACTGGTTCGGTCCCGTTGTTAAAAATTACTATCCATGTTATATGATATGCATGTCAATATTGAAACGAAGAAATGTATTTTTGTTCTTTGATCGTTCCCAAATAAAATCACTTTTTAATTAGTTAAAAAGGAAGATCATCGTCCTCATTGGCCGGCTCCTGAACCTTGTTTGTATCTGGGGCGGTCTTTGCCTGAGGCGCGCTCTGTTTAGCAACCGGTGGATTATCGCTATGGGCATCATCATTTCTGCCACCAATAAATTGCAAATCTGAAACGATAATTTCCGTTTTATATTTTTTTTGCCCCTGTTGATCTTCCCAACTGGATGTACTTAGACGCCCTTCGATAAAAACTTGTTTACCCTTCTTTAAATATTCACCGGCAATTTCCGCGGTCTTACCAAAGGCCACGAGATTGTGCCATTCCGTGGTATCGACCCATTCCCCGCTTTGGTTTTTATGGCTGGAATTTGTCGCCAATGAAAATTTTGCAATTGCAGCCCCACTTGGCGCATAGCGCATTTCCGGGTCTTTGCCCAAACGACCCAATAAGATCACTTTATTTACAGTACCCTTTGCCATGATTGCCTCCTGTCTATAACTAAAAAGCCCCGGACATATATAAATGCCCAAGGCTTCAAAAATACACAAATTAATTATAAATACAAACACTAAATCTTAGTTCAAAATACCATAGCTGTTTTCAAAGCACAATGGGATTTACATTATTATCTTATTATTTTCCATCGCCTTTTTTCTTCTTGTCTTTTGGCCATGGCGGTGGGCCGATCGGCAGGATCGTTGCATAATTGGTGATTGTCTTTTGAGAATGCGCCATAGGTGTGCCGGCCACGCTGTTGACAACCGCCAGGGTCAAAGACAAGGTAAATACGACCGCCAGGACCAAGGATGCTAATTTTTTCATGATGTTTTCTCGCTTTAATTTTAGTTGAATAATAATTATTCGCCATCACCCGATGAACTTGTTGAATCATGCGGCCATGGCGGTGGGCCGATGGGCAGGATCGTTGCATAATTGGTGATTGTCTTTTGAGAATGCGCCATAGGTGTGC
>CAYWBI010000030.1:0-13254 GCA_964456445.1 uncultured Calditrichaceae bacterium | reverse complement strand
CATAATTGGTGATTGTCTTTTGAGAATGCGCCATAGGTGTGCCGGCCACGCTGTTAACAACGGCCAGGGCCAATGACAAGGTAAATACGACTGCCAGGATCAAGGATGCTAATTTTTTCATGATGTTTCCCCGTTTTAGTTTTTAAAGTATAAATGTTTGGTCAAAATTATTTGCCATCGCCTTTTTTCTTCTTGTCTTTTGGCCATGGCGGTGGGCCGATCGGCAGGATCGTTGCATAATTCTGTATGGTTTTGTTCATATTTGCAACTGGCTTTACTAAGGTCTGATTTACGATTGCCAGAGTTATGGACGCTGTAAAAACAACCGTTAAGATAAATGCGGCTAACTTCTTCATACTTTCTCCTTATTTTGGATAGGATGTTGGATTAGAATTATATATTATTATGCGAAATGGCGGAAAATATCCGACTATGGCGGTAAAAGAATAAAAAGTGTCATCATAACAATTTATAATATTACATTAGTTTCAACTAATACAAGACTGTATTAGCTTGAAAATTGTTAATCTGATTCCATTCAGGTGGGTTAAAAATCCATTGAGATTGCATTGACGTGTTTAATATACGCCGTACATAATAAAATGCAATATCTACACTTATAAATATTAACATTTAGATGGAAAATAGTGCTTTTTTTGATTGAAATCACATAAATATGCACTATTTTTTTATGGTTGTAATTTATACATTCGTAGAAAATGTGGGAATACTTTAATATTATTCCAATAATTACAGTTTAATATTATCTTTTAAAACACAAGAATAAAGATAAAGGGTGAGGCAGGCCCATTTTGTGGCATGTAGGTAAACGGGGTTCGGTTGACATCCTTAGATGGGGTACTAAATTTTTCTATGCATTCAACTGTTCAAGTTGTTCGGTACGGTCGGCAATACTTAAACCTTCGATAAGATCATCAATTTCACCTTCCAGCACCCGATCCAGTTTATACAGGGTCAAGTTGATCCGATGATCTGTAATTCTGCCCTGAGGGTAATTATAGGTACGGATTTTTGCGCTGCGGTCCCCGCCGCCCACCATCGATTTGCGTTGTTTGGCGACAGCGGATTGTTGCTTGGAAACCGCTATATCCAATAACCGGCTTCGTAAAACCTTTAAGGCCTTGACCTTGTTCTTTAATTGGGATTTTTCGTCCTGACAGCTCACTACCAGCCCCGTAGGGATGTGCGTGATCCGTACGGCTGAATCCGTGGTGTTTACGCTTTGCCCGCCGGGGCCACTGGAACGGTACACATCGATACGGATTTCATTTGGCTCAATATGCACATCCACATCTTCAGCTTCCGGCAATACAACGACCGAAGCAGCGGAGGTATGCACCCGGCCCTGCGTTTCCGTATCTGGCACACGCTGGACACGATGAACACCGCTTTCATATTTTAATATGCCATAGACGTTTTCCCCTTCAATTGAGAAAACAATTTCCTTAAAGCCGCCACGTTCCGAAGGGTTGGAATTTAATATATCCGTTTGAAAATTGTGCTGTTCGCAAAACTTTGAATACATACGGTATAAATCCCCGGCAAAGATCGCCGCCTCATCACCACCGGCACCGGCCCTTATTTCCATTATGGCGTTTTTATGATCCTCCGGATGTGTTGGCACGAGTAATAATTTCAATTCATCTTCAAGCTTAGAAATTTCGGCGGCCAACTCTTCTTGTTCCTCCTCGGCCATTTCAACGATTTCAGGATCGTCGCCTTCATCAATAATTTCCTGATTGCCATCAAAATTGTTCAAAAACTTAAGATATCTTTCGCCAACTTCCATGATATTTGACAATTCCCGATATTCCCGGGCCAAATCACGGTACCGTTTTTGATCCGAGTGGACGTCAGGATCGGACATCTCCTTGCTCAGTTCGGCAAGACGAACCGCTAATAATTCAATTTTTTCTTTCATTCTTTTCACACTTTTTAGATAAAAAAAAACGGAATGACATAAATTAATATCACTCCGTCAATATAAAAAACAGGATCGTTATTTGCGGTTATATTTCTTCATAAATTTTTCTACGCGTCCGGCAGTATCTACAAGCATTTGCTTGCCGGTAAAAAACGGATGTGATGCGCTTGAAATTTCCACCTTAACAAGCGGATATTCGTTGCCATCTTCCCATTTTATCGTTTCACTTGATGTGGCCGTTGAACGGGTCAAAAAAGCAAAATCAGAAGAAGTATCTTTATAAACGACAAAATTATAATTTGGGTGTATTCCAGCTTTCATTTTTCCTCCAATGTAACAAAGCTTTTAAATATAACACGGAATGGCCTTAATATCAAGGCTATGAACTCATCGATCGTAGGAAATCTTTATTATTTCGTGTTTCCCTTAATTTATCCAGTAAAAACTCCATTCCTTCGACCACGTTCATGGCATTCAATAGCTTGCGTAAAATCCAAATACGCGATAGCTCTTCACGGGTAAGCAACAATTCTTCTTTCCTCGTCCCGGACTTATTGATATCAATTGATGGAAAAATACGTCTGTCCGATAACCGCCGGTCCAGCACAAGTTCCATATTACCGGTCCCTTTAAATTCTTCAAAAATAACCTCGTCCATACGTGAACCGGTATCGATCAAAGCCGTAGCGATAATCGTTAAACTGCCCCCTTCCTCGATATTTCGCGCTGAACCAAAAAACCGTTTCGGTTTTTGCAATGCGTTGGAATCCACACCACCGGAAAGGATTTTGCCGCTATGCGGAACCACGGTATTGTGCGCGCGGGCCAGGCGGGTTACACTATCCAGCAAAATTACAACGTCTTTATTATACTCGACAAGACGCTTGGCTTTTTCCAAAACCATTTTGGCCACCTGAACATGTCGCTCGGCCGGTTCGTCAAAGGTGGAACTTACGACCTCGGCGTCAACCGATCGTTCCATATCGGTTACCTCCTCCGGACGCTCATCAATCAATAAAACCATCAATTCCACTTCGGGATGATTTTTTGAAATGGCATTGGCTATTTTCTGCATCAGGATGGTCTTTCCTGTCCGGGGCTGGGCGACAATCAGGCCACGTTGCCCTTTACCAATCGGGGTCAGCAGGTTCATGATACGCATGGAATAATCGTTACGTTCTGTCTCGAGATTTATTTGTTCCTCGGGGTACAGGGGGGTAAGTGTATCAAAGAGTTTTCGGTCCCGGGCTATTTCCGGGCTTTCAAAATTTACGGCTTCCACACGGAGCAGGGCGAAAAAACGTTCATTGTCCTTTGGCGGGCGGATTTGTCCGGTTACGGTATCGCCGGTCCTAAGCCCAAAACGTTTAATTTGCGATGGAGAAATATAAATATCGTCCGGTCCGGGAAGATAACTATAACTTGAAGAGCGTAAGAAACCATAGCCATCCGGCAATATTTCCAGCACTCCCTTTGAAAAAATCAAGCCTTCCTGCGCCGTTTGCTCCTCCAGAATGCGAAATATCAGTTCTTGTTTTTTTAAACCGGAATGACCACTGATTTTTAGATTTTGTGCTATCGTCGATAGCTCCGTAATTTTTTTTGCTTTTAGCTCCTCAATATCCAGCATGGGTTGGCCTCTTAAATATTCTATAAATGGATTGTTTTAAAATTTTTAGTCTTGAAGATTCTCAGAATGGGGTGGATGTATTTCTATAGGAATGAAGGTAACTTACTACGTATCCCTAATGATGTCAACTTTCAAAGCGCCCCGATAAGATAATGGCTGCCCATGACCAACAAGCCGCCATCTATATTTATTGATTCTTTTGAAATCTCGTATGCCTCGTGTAAATCTTTAATAAAAATTGCTTTTTGTCCTCCCGCAATAAATAAATTGGCAAGATATGCCCCGTCCTGCTTGCGGTATGTCTGCGGTTCGCACACATAAACCCTTTGGAATTTTCCCGTTAAAAAGGAAATGATTTTTTCAGCATCCTTGTCATTTACCAGCCCCAGCAATAAGATCCATCTGTCTATATCATACCGGGCAGCTAAGTTATTGACCGTTTGAAACACACCCTGATAATTATGACTGACATCATGCAGGATCAGTGGAGATGAACTCACTACCTGCAAACGGCCCGGCCAAATTTTAGTTTCCAAATTCATTTTTAATGATACAAAATCAATTTTTTTTTCCATTTTTGTGCAAAACAAGGATGCCGCCATCCAGCTAAGCGCAAAGTTTTCGACCTGATAAAGCGCCAATGTCGGCAAAAAAAAGATCGGCTGCCCGCTAAATATGAAATCTTCACTTTTCGGTCCCAGACTAAAATCGATACCGGCTTCTTGTTGATTTATAATTTCCCAACTAAATACATCCGGCAGATAATATAATCTGTTTTTATCTGTTACCGCGGACACGACCTGTATTACATTGGGTAGCTGCCGGGCCACACAGACTGTTACACCAGGCTTTATTATCCCGGCCTTTTCCCGCGCAATTTGGTCAAGGTTATTGCCAAGCTGTTTTTGATGATCAAATTCGATCGGCGTAATAACCGCAATCTCCGGCCCGACAATGTTGGTAGAATCCAGACGCCCCCCAAGCCCCGTCTCAATAACCGCCACATCCACCTCACTTGTACGGAACCAGTCAAGGGCCATCAGGGTTGTTGTATCAAAAAAAGTGGCTTTCAGTTCGAGAACGGTGCCCCTAACCCTTTGCCAAAATTCAATTATTGCATTTTCCGGGATCAAACTATCGTCCACACGTATCCGCTCCCGGTAATCTTTAAGGTGCGGACTGGTAAATAGCCCTACACGTAGTCCGCAGCTACGAAGAATGAGATAGATATAAAAAGCAGTACTGCCCTTGCCGTTTGTTCCTGCAACATGAATAACAGGATAAGCACTTTGAGGGCGTTGAAAATTATCCGTCAGCTTACGGATATTGTCCAACCCCAGTTTTATCGCATATTTTTGCAGATCGAATAGTTCCGCCTGCGTTTGTTGATAGGTGGGCATGAGAGTATCGGATAAAACTTTTATCTTATATTAATTTACCAAGAATAAATCCTATCACAATCCCGGTCAATAACACCACGGTCAGGATGCGGTAGTTTACTACATCTTTACTATAACCACGTCTAATGGCCAGGAGGGACACAAAATAACCCAGACCGTTTATCAACCAAAAGAGCGGCAGGGCCAAAATTTTTGCGGCAAACGGGCCAACCAGAGGTAATAACCCAATGATATTTATCAATCCGATAAAAGCCTGGGAAATAATACCAAAAATTACAACAAAACCACCAATAACCGATTTGTCCACATTATTGTGGATGGCAATTACTACAAAGGTTACCAATATTACCCAAGTTACAATTGTTTTCCAGAAAGCCTGAAAAAACAATTTAAACGAAAGCGAATAGTGCTTTAATTTATGAAGATTGCTACTGGAAGGCATTAGATGTTTTGTACAGCTATGTTATTTTGAACTTGTTCACTAATTAAACCAAAACGTCTCTCTCTTTGCATAAAGTCCCAAATTGCATCCACCAATTGGGCTTTTCTAAATTCAGGCCACGGTGTTTGTGTAACAAAAATTTCAGAATATGCAATTTGCCACAATAGAAAATTGCTTATGCGGTGCTCACCGCCGGTACGAATTATCAAATCCGGGTCCGGTTGGCCATGGGTATCCAACTCACGTGAAATAGCACCATCATCAATTTCATCCGGCTGTAGCTCACCCCGCTTAACGAGATTGGCCAACTTACGAAAGGCGTCAATAAGCTCCTGCCTGCCACCATAGGACAATGCCACATTCAGGATTAGCCCGGTATTTCGTTTAGTTTTACGCATTGCGGACAACATGGTTTTCTGCGCAATAAGCGGAAGTTTGTTTAAATGGCCGATGGTACGGATTTGAACATTTTGCCTGGACAACGAACGCAGTTGTTTGTTTAAAGTGTTCACCAGTAATTGCATTAATGCCGATACTTCATAGGCCGGTCTTTTCCAGTTCTCCTCGGAAAAGGTATAAATGGTCAGGTTGTTAATCCCCATTTCGGAGCACCCCTGCACAACGGCTTCGACGGAATCGACACCACGTGAGTGGCCCGCAAGACGGTTTAATCCCTGTGATTTTGCCCAGCGTCCATTGCCATCCATGATAATACCAATATGTTTCGGCAGATTTGGGTGTTCTTTCAAGAGCTTAATTTTTTCGTCAAGTTCGAGATATGTTATATCGGAAGAATTTTCCATTATCTTATTTTTAAACAGTTCCTTGCTTTTTATGCCCATGCTGTTTTTTTATAGGTAAAGCTTTGTATTATAATTTAGGTAGATTGTCGGCGTAAATGAACCATGCTGAAAAGAATTCTCTTCTTTATTATAAGGGATAAATTTAACGTCTTTAGACCTTTGATAAAAATAAATATTATATTGGCAGAAAAAACAGTTAATTTAAAGCATCTCAGGACAAAGTCAAGCAAAGATTTGTTCAATATAATTTGTGATTGTCCGGTCAGACAAATAAATAAAAAATCGTTCACATTCATAAAACGCATTTTTACAAATTTCACGGCGGTTCTGCCTTTTGTTTAAATTATTCCCGAACGTTTTATATAAACGGGAAGCGGTTGGATTTGATATCAGCCCCGTTTGAAAGAAATGGAATATTTTACAAGCAGCAAACAGGGAACCGGGGTTGTGCTTTATTTGTCTTTTTGTATGTTTTTTGTAAAAAAAGCATATAGATTTATAAAATCATCTGCGCTTAATTTAGGCCAGTTTTCGTTGGACGAGAGTATCTCGTCCTCCATTCCCGCAGAATGGTTCCACATCTTTGTAATCATCTGCACGGGTGACTTCAATTTAAACCCATTTGTTAAATTTGGCCCAATATCGTCATCGGAGCCATGACAGGTGATACATCTTTTATCTTCAAACACAACCTCTCCCTCGATGGGGTTTCCAGCTTTATCCTGAAAATCCAGAAAATAAAGGTATGCTATTAAATCTGCCATTTCCGTGCCTTTAAACGTTGGCCATGCAATTTGTTCTTCACTCATCGATTCTTGCATGGAATCAGCATGGTTCCACATCAAAGCGCCAATTTCCGTTACACTTAAATGAAGCTTTAAGCGTTTAAGTGATGGGGCTGCTTTTTCTGTCGCTATTTCATCTGCATTATGGCAGTTCAGACATCCTTTTAGCCTGAATACTTTTTCACCATTATTGGGGTTTCCCGGGGTCATTTTTGTATTTACAGTTTTTGGGCTTATTGTTTGAATATACGAGGCAATATCGACAACGTCTTTACCAAGCAGCGTGGGAAGTCTCTTGCTTTTGGCCGAAAATTTCCGTGACATTTTAGGGAAATGGTTCCACATTGTTTGAACCATAAAAAGTGGCGACGTGTTGAATTCGATTTCTGCAAAATCAGGTGCTGCATTGTCCCCTTTACGCTTAATCGAATGACAGCTTAAACAGCCCTTTTTCCTGAGAAGGGCTTTTCCATGTGAGACGCTTCCCGGTTGTCCTAAATAGTGTAGGTAATAAATAAAGCCGACCAAACGTACCATATCTTTATTGCTTATAAATGGCCTTTCCCGATGAAGCTTTCTGAACATCCGGTTCATTTTTGGGATATGGTTCCATATAAGGGCCGCTAAAACGCTGAAACTTCCATAAAATTGTTGTTTCATTAAATCGGGTCCATCATTTCCACCATAACCTGACAATGAGTGACATTGCAGACAACCCTTATCCTCAAATACCAACCTTCCTTCGAGAGGATTGTCCGGCATTTTTAATGCCTGGCCGAAAAGATTAAGCGACATTATAAGCAGTAACGCCGTTAATTTCATTTTTCATCCCCCTTAGAAGTATATAGTTTTCTGGCTTCTTTCTGCAAACCTACAAACACGTATGTAAGGATGCCTGCAAGCGCAATAAAAACAGGAACAGCGACAATACTAATCCCCAGGGAAGCCCCGAACGAATCATGTAAATCAATAGAAAGATAGATTAAATTGCTTATCCATAAGGCTATGCCCAGGACCAATAGCCAGATTAATAACAGACTGATTATTTGTGCAAGAAAAACGGGCCTGGTATAATATGATTTGTTTTTTGCTTTCATTTTTACCTCAAACTTATTGATTGACTTTCACATCCGGCATATAGCTATGAATTCTCTCTTCTACAAGATGAATTTCTTTTCTGCCCTCTTCTATCTCCCAAATCGAGATCAGTGGAAAAAACTTGGAAAAAAGAGTGTATCCAAGTATAAAGGCGGCAACACCACCTATAAATATGGACCACTCGGTAAGAGACGGAAAATAAAAACCCTGTGGAATTTCAAGACGCGGGTTCGCAAGCGATGGAACAACGATAATCAACCGTTCGAGCCACATGCCAATAACCACGGTAATTGAGGCAATTAAAATTCCAGGGATTTTTTTAAATCTTTTAAAACTAAGTATGATTACCGGTATGACGAAATTACATAAAACCATTCCCCAAAAATACAGCGCAAAAGGTCCGGTGAATTTGTACATAATCGTTTTCATTTCATTTGGTTCGGCGCCGAACACACCCGTTAGATACTCTGAAAAGGTAAAGTAAAACCATAGTAGCGACATGATCAGGAGCAAAGTGCCCAAATATTTAAAATGAACCTCCTTTAAATATTGTTCAAAATGATAAACTTTACGGAACACAATCATAACTATCATTAAGGCCGCAATACCAGAGAAGATAGCGCCGACAACAAAATAAGGGCCAAATATTGTACTGTGCCATCCGGGTTGCAGGGTCATTGAAAAGATATATGAGATCACGGTATGTACAGAAATTGCGATCGGAATTACCATAATCATTAAAACATTTATTGCTCTTTCCAGGGTCTTTTTTTGTTTCGGGGTTCCGTGCCAGCCCCACGATAAAAAGCCATAAAATTTAGTTAACTTTCCACCTCTGTCCCTAAGTTTGGCTATATCCGGGATCATTGGCAGGTAGAGATAAACCGTGCTTGCCGTAAAATATGCGGTTATTGATGTCACATCCCAAAGCAGGGGAGATTGAAGCCTTCCGGCGGTAAAAACGTTCAGCACCCTATCAGGACGGCCCAAATCAATTATTGGCTGAAGACCGCCGATAGCTAAAACTATGGCCGTGATCACTTCCGCCATGCGTGTAATAGGTCGGCGCCACTCTGCTTTTGATAATCTTAAAATGGCCGATATCAGCGTCCCGGCATGACTTATGCCAATAAAAAATACAAAGTTTACGATATAAAACCCCCAGCTGACCGGCTGGTTCATCCCCGTTACACCCAAACCATAATACACTTGATTTATAAAGGTATATGCGGCCCAAACGATAACAGCAAGCAGCATTGCAACGGTGTAATAAAAACCCTTGCCGGTTTCATAGATCGGCCGATAAAGGGCCTCGTCCAATTCATTTTGAAAGTTATCTGCCATATTTTACTCCCGATACGATAGATAAATCACTTTAGGCTCCGTTCCCAAATCATCCATCATTCTGTGCGCGCGAGGACTTTTGGCTAATTTATATATCTTGCTGGATTTATTTTCAAGGTCACCGAAAAAAATTGCATCCGCCGGGCAATTTTCCTGACAAGCCGTATTGTAATCACCGTCCACTAAATCACGTTCTTCGGCAGCAGCATCTTCCCGGGCCTTAATTAAACGGTGCGAACAGAATGAGCATTTTTCTACAACGCCTTTCATGCGCAATGAAACATCCGGGTTATGACATTGGTTAAATCCCTCATCCCATTTTGGTTCATACCAGTTAAACACCTTGGATGTATAAGGACATGCCGCCATACAATATCGGCATCCGATACACCGGTGGTAAACCTGCCCAACCAGTCCTTCATCGTTTTTATAGGTTGCATGCACCGGGCATACCTTTATACACGGCGGGTTATCGCAATGGAAACAGGGCTTGGGAACCCGTTTTGTTTTTATATCAGGATATTCTCCCTTATGTTCGGTCATCATGTCGATCCAAAACATCACCCGGCCGTCATTGGCTTCCTGTGGGGCGACAATTGCAATGTTATTTTCTAATTTGCAGGCCGAAACACAGGAACCACAACCGGTACATTTATCTAAATCTACTACCATACCCCATTTAGCCATTTTACGCTCCCTCAGCTACTTTTGAAATACTGACCTTAGTGGATTGATATGCGGGTTTTCCACTAAGCATATCATATTGATTTTTCATGATCACCGTCGGATTGCTTCCAAATCCGTCGGCATATTTTCCAAAGTTTGAATGGCCCATCCCAAAAGGAACGGCGACCACATCTTCCGGCATCGATGGAATGATGCGCACACGGGCCTTTATGCTGCCGATATCGGACGTAATCCAGATATCGTCATTTTCATCCACTTTGTTTTTTAGCGCTGTCAGTTTGTTCATCTCAGCCCAGGTGCCCCAATAATAACGCACACCAATTCCAAACATTTCCTGCAGGATGGGCAAATTCGCATTGTTGCCATCGCGGTTTATATTATTTCTGAACATAACCAGATTTATGGCTTTACCATCGGTTGTCATAGGTTGTTCGTAGTGCGGTAGATAGGCGGCGTCCCCGCGTGCATTAATACTCAATTTTTCAAGAATGGAAGCAAATTTTTTCGGGGATGAATTTAGTTCTTTTTCCAGGGTCTTTGAATAGAATTCAAATTTTCTTGTTTTAGTCAGAAACATTTTATTCACATTTATCGGCTTTGTGTTGGGATTCCACCATCCCCCGTTCTCTACAAGTAAGTCCCAAAAATCATCAAACGATTGGTAACGCCCTATATGCCAGCCGCGTTGTTGTATAAATTCCAACCAGGAACCTTCTATTTTTTCGGTCGCAACAGCACCTAATCCACTTCTGTAGATTTTTTTCATTTTTGTTTTTACAAATTCAGGGTAAGAAGCTACCTGAAATGTTTTTGCCAGCGCGCCTCCGACCCCTTTGCTCAGTTCGATTAATACATCGGCCATCTGGCGGGTATCATGGAACTTTTCAACAACGGGCTGACGTATGCCGGCATGTTGAAAGGGCACGCCGTCCGTATCGCTTACAACCTCCCATTCCTCAAGGAAGCTATCTATAGGCAAAATTAAGTCCGCATATATATTCGATTCATTAATAAACTGGTCAAAGCTTACAACAAGCGATATTTTTTTAAATGCTTCGGAAAGACCTTGTTTATTTAATGTTTGAAATAATGGGTTCCCTTTATATATAAACAGCATTTCTATTGGATAATCAAAGCCGGTATTTACATTTTTGGCAAATTGATCGGGTGCAAAAGCCGTAAAAGGGTACTTTCCGCTATCCGCTTTCATTTGTTTTAATCCGCGCTTTGAAGTTGCATCCAATACTGCCCCGGAATTTCCATTTAGCCGGGGGAAAAGAAGTACACCGCCCTTTTTGCCATAATTTCCCAAGAGGGCATTTAGGGAATTGACGGCCATTTGGGAATAAACCCCGTTTGTGCTTTCATTAAGCATATTACCGCCTATTACCACCGCGGGAGCGTTATTCCCCAATTGACGGGCTACGTGCAGTATCATGGATGAAGGCACGCCGGTTATTTCCGATACCTTTTCCGGATAGTAATTGTTGAGCACAAAATCTTTAAATCCTTCATGCAATTTTCCCGATGCATCTTTCCAGGCTTCGTACCCAAAGGTATGCACCGAAACAAACCGTGGATCGAACATTTCCTCCCTTATAAGAACGTACGCCAGACCCAGTGCAAAGGCGCCCATTGTTTCCGGTTTTATGGGAACAAAAAGATTGGCGAACATCCCCGTTAAATCCTGACGTGAATTCACATGGATCAAATTGATTTGTCCTTCACTTGAGCCTTTGCGCCGGCTTAATTGCTTCGTGTAAAAAACAGGTGAAAGCTCGCTTTCAAGGATATTTGCGCCAAGAGTCAGGACTACTTCGGCATTGGAAATATCATAAGATGGGACCCTGTCAATTCCCGTCTGAAGATTTAAACCCGTTGTGTTGTTAGAGTCGAATGAGAATTCAAAAAAATTAGGCGATCCGTAAGCCCGCATAAAATCGGCCGCCACATTCATCGAAAGGCCCTTGTCTCCCGAGGCTAAAAAGGCCAGGCTTTCCGGTTTGTTCTCTTTTCGCAACTGCATTAATTTCGAAGAGACTATTTGCAAGGCTTCGTCCCATGAGATTGCCATAAATTTATTGCTTCCTGCAACGCCAATGCGTTTCATCGGGCCCTTAAGCCTTTCGGGATGGAACAATAGTTCAAGTGATCCATGTGCAGCAGGACATACGCCGCCGGAATTAACCGGATAGTTTGGGTTGCCCTTCAAATATACGGGAAGGCCGTCAACCGTTTTAATCTTTAATCCGCATCCCGCACTGCACAAACCACAAACAGTGGATTTCCATGCTATATTTCCCGGGCCATTTTTAATTTTACTCAGAAGCTTTTCCGGTACTTCATATATTTGACCGAACCCGGTTGATGCTAAAGCTGCACCGCCTACCGCGGTTCCTAACAATCGAATAAAATCCCGACGATCTATTTTCAATTTTTTCTCCTAAATATTGATTAAATATGACAACCAATACAGTCCCTGGCCACATCATGCTCCCGATGGCAATCAATGCAGTTGTCCATTGAAATTTTTACTAATTGGTGAGATGCAGGCTCTTGAAGCTCTGCAACATTTCCATGACACGACTTACAGTTCAGTTCACCTATTTTTACATGTCTGCGATGGGAGAAATAAACATGGTCGGGCACATTATAAATTTGTACCCAGGGGATTCTTTTGTTATTGGATATGTACTCGAGTAATTTTACTTCTTCCGCTGAATCGCCCAGTGGCTCGTCGGAATGACAATCCGCACATATTTCGATGTTTGGAATTGTTGCACGCGCATTTTTCTCCACATAAATATGACAATCCGTGCATTCGAGTTCCGCTTCTTCAATATGTATTTTATGGCTGTATTTAATAGGTTGCACAATCTCTTGGTTCTGCGTAATTATATTACCGCCAATGATTACAACAACAAATAATGCAACTGCAAGAACTATTTTTTTTGTTGGCGATCCCATCATATCTCCTCTTATAACCAATTCCTCTATGCAACGTCATCTTCAAAAAGCTAAGGTATCCCAGGGTACCTGCTTATATGCCCGAAATTATATATAATCTAAATGGGATAAATTAAAATACATGCTCACTAATCTTTAAAAAACAGGTGCAAA
>CAYWBI010000029.1:0-27635 GCA_964456445.1 uncultured Calditrichaceae bacterium | reverse complement strand
CTTGTGCTAGAGTTTAGATCATTAAAAACTGTTAACAACGTTGTGCTATGTAACAGTTATGCCTTAATATTAAAGGAGAGATAATTTCTTGAATAAATATCTTTTTCAATTACTTATAAGCATAATTTTGATTGTAAATTCTACATATGCTCAAACCAACAAAAAACATCGTATCGGCCTAAAGCTTGGTATAGGACATTACAATTTGCGAGATAAATTGGTCTCTCCGTTGATGTATTCTGGTTATCGTACACCAATGCAATTGTATTACAAATATGAAGGATTAAAAAACCGCCATAGCATCCAAATATCATATAATAACGGGGAAATCAGTTCTTCAGTTAATAATACCGCAGACGAATTAGCAGCCGGTTTTCGTTACGGGTACCATAGATTGATGTCTTCACTTCTTAATGATAAGGGTAAATTTTTCCTCGGGGGCATTTGGGATAATTATTTTCTTTATAGAGATTATTTTTTTCGCTCATACGTTCCTGGCTATTCGGGTTATACCGATCTCAATACCTGGGAGTTAGTTTCTTCTTTGAATTTATCATTTCTTGCGGAATATCATACAAGCAGAGAGAATAAATTTATTTTTCAAACAATTATTCCTTTTGTGGCAATTGTTATGCGTCCAAGTTATTCGCTTCTTCCACCGGATAATATTCTTAAACTTAAAGACCCGGCGAGTCCAAGTATTGGCGAAATTTTTAGCGCAGGCGACATTGTAACTTTGAATAATTACTTTCTTGTAAACTTATTATTTAGTTATGAAAAAAATATTTCTTCTTTTGTTAATCTGAGATGGAGTTATTCATTCACTTTTTACCGCATTTCACAACCTTTTAAAACCACTTCAGTTATTAACAAATTTGATATGGATTTTATTTTTGTATTCTAAGGCATAAAAATGAAAAAATTTTATTTAATATTATTAACTTTATCTATTGGGTTGTTATTATCTTGTGGAGAGTTGTTTTTAACTCCCGACCCTGAGAATACCCCTGAAAATAATTTCCAGATTTTATGGCAAGATTTTGATAAACATTATTCTCGTTTTGATTATAAAGGAGTTAATTGGGACTCGCTTTATTCTATCTATCGTCCTCAAGTAAATAGTAATACAACAGGAATGCAATTATTTAATATTATGGCATCCATGCTTTCAAATTTAAGAGACTCTCATGTAAGAATAGAGTCTCCTGATGGGATTTTTTATTATCGACGTACGGTATATCTTCACAATTTTGATATTAATATTGTGCAATCAAATTACTTAGAAAACACAAAACATTTTAGCATTTTTACTTATGGTCAATTAGCTGATAATTTGGGATATATTCATATCAATTCGTTCATGAGCAATAAAGACAATTATGAGTTTATAGATAATATTGTTCGGTATTTTGTTAACTACAAAGGTATTGTTATTGATGTCCGTGATAACGGTGGTGGAAATTCGTTTAATGCTGAACTAATTTCAGGTAGATTTTGTGATAAAGAAAGGCTATATGCCTGTTCTAAGTTTAAGAATGGTCCTGACCATAATGATTTTACCGAGTTGTTTCCGGCATACATAAGCCCCAAAGGTAATCAACAATTAATTAAACCAATCGCACTTTTAACGAATAGATATAGTGGAAGCGCTACCGAAGACTTTATTTCAATGATGATGGTTTTTCCATACGTAAGGCTTGTTGGAGACACGACCAATGGAAGTATTGGCGGGCATCCCATAACCAGAGAACTTCCAAATGGTTGGATTTATAGAATGTCCACGGGAAGATTTTATTCAAATGAGTATATATCTTATGAAGGAGTTGGAATTCCACCTGATATTGCGGTTACAATTTCAGAAACCGATTCATTAAGTGGAATAGACACTATTTTAGAAACAGCTATTCAAATACTAAAATAAATCATTTTTATGATTGGTCATGGCATAACAAAATAAGGTATGGAAGCGTAGCCCCCTGCCATGATCAGGGACCGGCGACTAAACCGGATCCATTTTGATAGTTCAAACAGCTCCACCAAATAAAATCCACCCATCAACCACTATTTGCCCCATTACAACAAATATTCAAAAACAGAGTGAACTTCAAAGAGTTCAATCCCAAACAGGGAACAGAAAATATCTAAGAGCGTGCGATATTATGACCGATTAAATATGCACAATAAATAATAAAAACCCATTAAAAGAACCCGCGTTATTTACAAAAGTTAAAACGATAATCCTCACCATTGGCGTCTTCAAAATAGTGCAATCGGCAAACGGTGCTGTCCATCGGCTTTTGCCCCGTCTTGAAATAAGATTTACCAGCAGCAGAAGCCGTCACCATAAACACGTCAACACGATGGATGGATGTACCATATCCGCCCGTTATTTCACGGGCCATTTTCAGCAATTGCTTATTCTTCAACCTGGCAGGCACTAAAACCTTTATTTTTAAGTGACGCTTTTCCAATGTTAAAGAAAATAATCGCCCATAGCGCAGAAAAGGCGCCTTTAAACCAACAGGTCCGCTGGCGGGCATATTTTTTTTGGTAAATAATGTTTGACGGTCCCTTTGCATGACCCGCACCTCAACCTTGCCCGCATACACCTGCTTTTGATAAAGCCGGACAATCTTTTCTGCTGTTTTTAATGCCTTGGGTTTGGAAGCATAATCTTCCTTTTTTAAAACAAGATAAATCACGGCATATGGTTTTTTCTCATCAATATAGATGGTCACGCCCCGTTTGCTTAATACCTCTGTATAGAATTTTTCGCTCAACGTTGCGTAGCTCAACATTTCCGGACCAACAAAATCACTGCGTACCCATCCATGTTTATCATCAGCGGTTTCAATTTGATACCAACCGTTTTGATTGTCCCTGATAACCACCGGCGTTCCGTCATTTAATTTAACAACCACCGCCGATTGCACTTTTGGGTATTGACGGACATTTGTATTGTCCCGGATTATAAAGCCATCGGCTAGCAGGGTAGCTTTTTGTGGAACAGAAGTTTCTTTTTTTACGTTTTGAACACCACAGGCAACCAGTAATACCGACAGGGCAAGAATACCATTTTTTAACATCATCGCTCCATAAAAATTTATAAAGTTCCGAAAATAGGGGTTTCATCGATTCAGTTCAATAAAATTGCAGAAGGAATGGCTACAAGTTAGATTACAGCTCTTGCACCAAGTACGGATCCATGGCTAACTTTATTTTTAATTGTTATTTTCCGGGGAAAATATGATACGCATAAAGTTTATTCTATTATTTATTTTACTCTTTACCCTCAACCTGCCGGCACAAAATGCATCCAGTCGCGAATGGACGATCTTTCGCAGTGGTATTTCCCAATATCAAAAGGCTAATTATGAGAAGGCCCTGCAAAGTTTTAGCTTAATGTTGAATAAATTACCGAACAGCGCGCTGACCACGGCCAATTTGCTGATGCTTGCCAAGACCAATTATAAAATGGGCAATTATCAGGTATCGCTTGTGCAATGCGCGGAATTTACAAAGAAATTCCCAAACAGCACCTATCTGGATGACATCGGTTATTTACGCGCCAACAATTACTACCGCATGGGCCGCTTACAAAACGCGGCAGTGGAATGGTTTGATTTAGCGCTATCGGCCAAAAAGAAAATCATCCATGACAAAGCATTAAAGCTGGCCAATAACCTTATCGACTATAAACTTAATCGCATCCTTTTAGAGAAGATGGCCCAATCGGCCAATTCCGGGATAAAACCAATAATCGTCTATTATATTGCACGTAAATATTGGCAAAACGGTAACCCGGGACTTGCCAGGAAAACACTTGCCCCGGCATTGGCACACATACAAGATATAAACTTTAAGGATAAAGCCGAAGAACTAAACGACCAGTTAAACGGTCGGGCCCGTAACGAAATCGAAGTAGCTGTCTTGCTCCCCATAACAGGTCCGAACGCGGAGATTGGCACCCAACTACTTAACGGGCTGCAACTTGCCGTGGACGGCTATAATAAATCCGCCGCCAAACCCGTGAACCTTCATGTTTATGATTATAGCTCCCGTTTGATTACTGCCCTTGAACTTATGGATAAAATAGCTTCGGACGGGAACGCGCTTTTTATCTTTGGCCCGGTGGAAAATGACATCACCGCTGCCTGTGCCGCCGTTGCAAAATACAAGGGCATTACGCTTGTTAGCCCAACGGCGACCCGTAACGGGATCAGTGCACTTTCTCCAAACTGTATTTTACTGGCGCCAAGCGTTAAAACCATGGGTCAGTCGATTGCAGCTTTTGCCATGGATTCATTAAAATTGAAACGCTTTGCCAGCCTGGCCCCCATGGACGATTACTTTACTGAAATGACCGATGGCTTTACATCTACCATTGAAGCCCTGGGCGGCAGCATACCTGCGCAGGAATGGTATTATCCCGGTGACCAAAATTTTAAAAAGCAGTTCCAAATCATAAAAAGAATCGGCTTAAAGCTCACATTTACCGATTCAATCCATCAAACCCAGGCAGATATTTCCGAAAACGACCTGGACTCCCTGTATGCGGAGTATAAACAGAATAAGCGGGATGAATTAAAAGAAACGAAAACCCAACTGGATTCCGCGGATATTTCCGTTGATACGTTCGACGGTTTTTTTCTGCCTTTGTTTAAAGACGATATCAGCTATCTCGCTTCTCAATTTGCCTATTCAAATTTCCATACTCAACTGCTTGGCAATGCCGACTGGTATGACCCCCAGGTTTTAAAACGCAATAAAAACTACATCCGGGGACTGATCTTTGTAAGCGACGGTTATCTGAATGAAGAAAGCTGGGATTACCGGCAATTTCGCAACAACTATCGGAACAAGTATAAACAAACGCCGGACCGTTTTGCCTTGATCGGTTTTGATGGCTTCAATTTTTTAAGCGGGGCCCTGCAGCACAATCCATATTTGACAAAAGAAAATATAACAGGGAAAATTATAAAGCTAAAACCCTATCAGGGCATTTACCGACGGATCATTATGGCCAATGGACGCGAAAACAAAAGCATTCGTCTTTTAAAATTTATGTATGGCCAAATTTTACCCATACGATAAGCAAAGGATGATCCGACGCTATAGCATTCTTAACTGTCCCGGTCTGGTACATGGATTTTCAACCAGAAAGGGCGGCTTCAGCAAAAGACCTTACGACAGCTTAAATATGGGGCTGAACTGCGGGGACAACAAAGAGACGGTCTTACGGAACCGTGAACTCTTTTTCTCGACATTGGCAATTGACCCAAAGCAGGTGGCCTATCCTGCCCAGGTTCACTCCGGCCATGTGGCCATTGCAGATAAACCCGGTATTTATAAGCAGACAGACGCTTTGATTTGCAACATCCCCGGTCTTTTTATAACCATTCAAACAGCCGATTGCTTCCCGGTCTTTTTATTTGATCCCGTGCAAAAAACCTGGGCGATTATACATTCCGGCTGGAGGGGGACAAACAAGGGGATAAGTGTCTCGACCATAGAAATGATGAAAAAACAGTTTGATTGTAACCCAGAAACCGTTATTGCAGCAATCGGTCCGGGCGTTCAGACAAACCAATACCAGGTGGATGAGAAGACAGCGGCAAATTTTGATCCTGCATATTTAATAGATGACGGCCCCGGCCATTATCTGTTGGATATCCAGGGCTGCATTTATAAGCAGCTACTTGACGCAGGTCTTTTAATCAAAAATATTGAACGGGATAAGTCTTGTACTTTTCTTCAAAAAGACACCTTTTATTCTTATCGGCGCGATGGCCATAACAGCGGTCGTATGATGGGTGTGATCGGCTTACGATAAAACTTTACCAATAACCGGGACCTGCTATGAAACGTCAGGATTGCATTGCAAAATTAAACGACATCCCACTTTTTGATATTGTTGTTATCGGTGGTGGCGCCACGGGGTTAGGCGCTGCCCTGGACGCCGTAAGCCGCGGTTTTAAAACACTGCTTCTTGAACAGGCGGATTTTGCATCCGGAACATCAAGCCGAAGCACAAAACTGATTCATGGCGGTGTGCGATACCTGAGGCAAGGAAACATCGCCCTGGTCCACGAGGGATTAAGCGAGCGTGAAATCCTGCTTCGTAATGCCCCCCATTTGGTTCACGAGCTTCCCTTTATCATCCCGACAAGGAATAAGATTGACCGGTTCTATTATTCTTTTGGTCTGAAATTATACGATGCTTTGCGTGGCAAATCTTCATTTAGTGCATCAAAAGGTTTAAATAAAACCAATACTCCGCGCTATGCACCAAATTTGAATACCCAAAAATTCAACTCAGCCGTGTATTATTCAGATGGACAGTTCGATGACGCACGCTTGGCACTGGAGCTGGCACAAACGATTAACCAGTTGGGGGGCATTGCCCTTAATCATCTAAAAGCCCACGGTATCGAAAAAATACAGGACGAGGTGCAGGAAATAATTGCCATTGATCTCCAGGACGGCAACACATTTAAAATTAAAACCCGGGCGGTGATAAACGCAACGGGCATTTTTAGTTTAGACTTCCAGACTGGCAATACCGAGCGGCACAACCGTAACCTGATACTGAGCAGGGGGACGCACCTTGTTTTTGAGAAGCGTTTCCTTGACGGCAAAGCCGCAATAATGCTGCCCAAAACCGATGATGGCCGGGTGATTTTTGCAATTCCCTGGTACGGTCACATGCTGGTAGGCACGACAGATATCGTTCAGGAAAAACCAACCATGTGCCCCGCTCCAACAACGGAAGAAGTCGATTATCTTCTTAAGCTGATTGGGCCTGTATTAAAAATTGCCCCGACAGCAAAAGACATCCTATGCGCCTTTACCGGGATACGTCCGCTGGCCGGTCAGCAGGGGCACGCCAATACGGCCAAGATAAGCCGGGAGCATGCCATAAGCCATGACGCCCTTGGCACGGTATGTATCACCGGTGGAAAGTGGACAAGCTACCGACGCATGGGCAAGGACGTTGTTGACTATGTTATAAAACTAAAAAGCTGGCCGGTCAGCCGCAGCCAAAGCAAAAACCTAAGAATTCACAATTACGCCATACAGACCGGGGGGAAATTTGCCCGTTATGGGACGGCAGCTTCGGTCCTGGAGAAATTGGATCAGACGGAAGACAACCCGCTGCAACATCCATCTTTACCGATCAGCGCGGCGCAGATAAGATATGCGGTTCGTGAGGAGATGGCGCTGACCCTGGAGGATGTGCTGGCCCGTCGTACACGCTGTTTGTTTCTGAATGTTCGTGAAACATTAAAAATCGCACCGCGGGTAGCGGAGATCATGGCCGAAGAAATGCAACAGGGGAAGGACTGGGCAAGCGAACAGCTCGAAATTTTTAACCGTTATGCACAAACTTTTTTACCACCGGAAGGTGATAACAGGTAAAACTTGTTGATTGTACTTCTCCTCAACAGAAAAAATTACGTTTTGTTAAAACGGGGCTGCCCTGTTACGCCACCTGAACAAAATTTATTTCTGCTTATTTTGACGTCATCGTTGTCACACCATCCCAGTCCGCTGCCGGTTCATGGATCTTATATTCGATGCAACGTTTTCTGTACAGCCTGGATGGAGAATCATCGGGGAAAAGATTAAGGCAAAAATCAAAATATTCCACAGCAGTATTCCACTCACGTGCCCGGTATGCCTTTATCCCACGCTGGTAAACAGAGAGCATCTCCAAAAATTTCCGGTCTAAAGATTCGGATCGTTCGGCGATCAGTTCAAAAACCTCGATCGGTTTATTTTTACCTTTAACGCGGATCAGGTCCAAAGGCCGGGTAAAAAAATCATTTTTAACATAGGCATAGGTAAATTCACTGATCATAATTTTGGTATTATAAAATTTATTGGCGCCTTCAAGCCGGGAACCAAGGTTTACATGGTCACCCATTACGGTATAATCAAAAACAGTTTCAGACCCCATGTTACCGACGATAACTTCTCCCGTATTGATGCCCACGCGCGCTTCCATTTCGGGTTTTCCTTCGGCCTTCCATTTTTTGCGCAATTGTGCCAATTCTTTCTGCATAATCAATGCCGTACGACAGGCAGCCTGGGGATGGTCATCATAAGCGACGGGCATACCAAATTCGGCCATAATGGCGTCACCCTCGTATTTATCGATGATGCCATTATTATCCAGCACAATATCGGTCATGGCCGTAAGGTATTCGTTCAGAAGCGCAACCAATTCCCGTGGAGTCAGTTTTTCAGATATGGATGTAAAACCGGCCACATCGGTAAATATCACCGAGATAACTCGTTCCTCGCCGCCAAGGGTTAACTTGTCGGGATTATTCATAATTTCCTGGACAACCTTTTCCGGGACGTAATATGCAAATGCGCCGCGCAAGGCTTTCTTTTCCTGTTGCTCCTGAAAATAATTATATAAGGTATAACCCACATAGCTAAAGGCAATAATCAAAATTGGATTTATCATATCCACCACATAGTTATGACTTATAAATAAATATATAGACAAAGCGCTAAAAAAGAGCACAAGCAGAACCGTTAAAACCGCCGACCAAAGGGTGGATAATCTATGGGTCAACAAATAAACAAAAAGCAAAGCCAAAAGGATGATCAATATTGACAGCCAGTCGGGGGGTGTCACAAGATAATTTTTTTTGAGCAAGGTATATAGCGCATTGGCATGGATTTCCACACCGGGCATCTCCTGCCGAATGGTCGTGCTGTCTGTATTTGTCTCCAGAAAGGGCGTCGGGAAGTTATCATGTAATTCCTGCATCGTGGCGCCAATCAATACAATTTTGCCTTTTAGCAAGCCGGAGTATTTTAAACCCGGAGGGATGCCTAACTCCACATCACCCGGATCATCGAATGAATCCAGGTCATAATCATCGAGCAAATCAAAATCCTCGGTATCGAGAATATTATCAAAGGAATAATAGGGAAAAGAAAATGCCGGTCCGCTAAAATTGACCAGAATACTTGTGGCGTCAAACTTCGGTACCAAATCATCGCTCAACTTGAAGGCATTTGGTAAGATATGAATTTCCTTATCCGGGCGTTTATTATAAATTTGAAAAATTTCAGCGGCAAACGAAGCAAACAGCGAATCTTGTAAACTATCCGCCAAAATATACCGCCGGTAAAATCCATCGTTGTCTGAAACCATCGAGACAAGTCCCCAATGAGATTTTGGTGTTATAAATTTTTCCAGGGGGGGGACAAAAGTACTGTTTGCGGCCCGGCCGGTCGTCCGTAATATTTTGCCTGTTAGAACCACATTATCATAGGTGTTGAGGACACTGGCCAACTCGTCATCGGATTTGGTACCGTATTTATCCGGTTGATCGAAGATAACGTCCACCCCAATAACCGCTGCACCCGCATCGTTCAGGTTACGGATCACATGTGCAAAATATGAACGTGGCCAGGGCCAGCGTTCCGGAGTGGATTCATCGGACTGGTCATCGATTTTTATAATTACAATCGGGCTGTTTTCAATATCCATAGGTCCGCGCATACTGAATCGCATATCGATAAATTTCGATTCAACGGTTTGGAAGGTATTTGTATACCCCAGTAGAAAGGCGAGGAGGACCGAACCAAGGCTTATAGCAATGGTCATCCAATATTTATTATGTCTAACTTTGGATTTTGGCATGAGTTTACCCGATTAAATTATCCCAAGAATGTAATCACTTGCTGTAACTGAGTATATTAGAAAATGAAAAGAGCAGCTCCCAAACAAGGACCTGCCCTATATTACTAATTTTTAAAATCTCGTATCAGTACGGAATTGTCCATCAATACCATCGGCTATTTAAAAACTTACATCATAACGTGTGCTAAAAATGGTGTCTTTCCAATCCACCGTATCCAGACTGCTATAATCAATATAGTCAAAACGCAACGATAGATTGCCCCATGTATTGGTCTTTAGATAAACCCCACCTGTATAATTAAGGCGATTGTAATCGAGCGCGGTATCCTTAATTTGCTGAAAATTTGTAGTAACAAACGGACGAATCTGCATTGAGCCTGCAACTTGTCTGAATTCATATTCAACACCGCCGCTATAACGGGTAATATCGTTCTCTGTTTTAGATGCGTCCGTCCCGAAGGATGTAATATTCTTACTAAATCCAAAACGGGTGACCAGCGGTGAATCAAAATTGTTGCGAACGGCAAAACTAATCACGTTAAAATGCGATTGGTTTACACTTATAATTTTATCATCACGATTGAAGTTTGAATAACTCAGAGTTGCCGTATTTTTAACAGAGCCTGTCTGAAAAGAATAGCTTGAAGATACACTCATCCTTTGCGTCGTATTATCCTCGGCATATAATGCGGTATTACTCGTATCTGCGCTGTTTTTACGTGCCTGATTGGCAAAAGTCAAGGTAATACCAGGGAAATTGCTTAAGGGAAAATAGGAAAGTGACGCCCCAATATGCGTATTATTGGTCACGGCATTTTCCTGTATCAGGTTATCTGTATAGGATTTAAAAAAGAGATTCAGAAAAACCTGGTTATCCACAAGACGGATATTATCGTTTATAAACAGACCACGGATACCGTTCAACAAATAGGGATTGCCAGGCGTTGCATAGTTCGGGTCGATTGATTTATAGGTCAGGCGAAAATTATTGTTGAAGTAATTCAGATAAGCATCAAATTTTAAGGCAATATTCGGCAACGGCGCCAAACCCTGGGATAAAGTCAAAAATCCAGTGGACTCCATAAAGTTTACAAATTTTTGCGCCAGGTCTTTATCTGAACCGGTTAAATTATAACGATTTGCCAGGGTATCGAAATTGACTTCACCCCGTGAATTGTTATTTGCGATACTGGCCTGAACGCTGCCCAAAATACGTATCCGGCTGTTATCAAAATTTAAACCAAGAGTGGAACCAAGTACAAGCGCCTCGGTTGGATTGGCGCCAAACTTAACAGAATTAGGTTCATCTTTGCCATTGAGCAAATCAAGCCCCCAACTTACATGCGGGCCAAATTTTACAACCGGCCGAATAGCCAGGAAAGTACGTTTATAAGTTGCATACCGGGTAATGGTTGTATCGGTAATGGTTGTATCGGTACCGCTTATAGTTGCATCCCCCTCGAACGCATTTGCAGATGTTCCGCTGGAAATATCGAGGTCAAAATAGGGGCTTTGAAAACCGGCAGAAAAACCAAAGATTCGACGATTGAAAAAAGTAAGTTCATCATAATTACCGGTAAAATCACCACCTTTAATATAAACGCGGGTGCGGGGTGTAAATTCATAGGACGCAAGCGCAGAAAAACGGTTTGCATCCTGATTGCTAAATCCGGAGCTGGAGTTTAAAAGCGCGCGGAAACCAAAGCGAAAATTTTTGTATGCACCATCAAATGTTGCGCCACCTCTGAAAAAGTTATCAGACTTTTTTGCAATGTTCTGAGAACGGTTATCTGCAAAAACGGTTGTTCGGTGCGTGAACTTATCCGTTTGTTCCTCGCCGCTGGAAACCCGGAAGGACCACTCTTTTTTACCAAGCAGATTCCCATTGGAATCAAATATTTTCATTTCCGCGTTATGCGTTCCTGTATAGATAGATTTTGGGGAAAGCAGGAAAACATTTTCATCACGTTCCAGAAGAGAAGAAACATTTACACCATCGATCAGCATCCGCGTACGGGCAGGATCGATATCCGCGCTGCTGTTTGGTATGGATACTGCAATTAATAGTTCATCCTGCGGCACAACTTCACCCGGTTCCGGACTCAACACAATCAATTCTTCCTGACTTTGGTAAGCAGCGCCTCCGGTTTTTCGGGTGGCTACCAGTTTAAAAGTGAGCGGGTTCTCCTGTGGATTGGCCGTAGGATATGAATACACTTCTCCATCCATCGTTTGCATCGCGATGTAATATTCTATATTGCCCGGGTTAAGGTTTTGGGTCGATAGATCATTATAATATCCAAAACCTGCATTCTTCATGGGAATGGATTTGTACTCAACCTGGCCCATGGAACGAAAAAACAAACGGGCCTCATAGATGTCTTTATCCTGCCCCATCACATTGAATTCGATCCGCGCCTTATCACCTTTTACAACGCTGCTGATTTCATTTACAACAACCAACGGGCTGCCGGCTAATAGGATGCCAGAAAACAGAAATAGCATGGGAAGCAGGGAAGTTATTTTTAGTCTCATTGTAATCACCTGTAAACGTAAGGGTTATTTGGATTTATTAACTTTGAATTTCATTATTTTTTGATTGCCCTTGGAATCTTCAAAATCAAATTCAAATTCGTCCGGTGCATCACCTTCAGATTCAAATGTCGGCTTTTCACCTTTTTTACTCTTGCGTACAATGGGTTTGCTGTTTTTAGAATCGACTCTGCCCGTTTCTCCGGCCCTTAACAAAGCAATCCCGGCGTCATTGGAAATTTCCACCACCCCTTTTTCGCCAAAATACATGGTGCCTCCGTTGAATTTTTGAACCGTCCAAAACTGTGTCCCTTTCACAGATGCCACCGAGGTTGGTGTGGTAACCCTAAAACGGCTCCGTTGTTTGGTTATACGCGAAAAGATGGTGCCGACTTCTACAAAGACATTTTTAGCCACCGAGTTCTTTTCTTTTTTTGCGTTTATGGTACAGCTGGAATTGGGCCGGATGCGGACCAGGCTGGCGTCGTCTATAAATTTTATGGCCACACGTCCCCGACGACCGGTTTTGATTTTATCCCCGTTACGTAAACGGGAACCACGCCGTGCTTTTACGGATTTGCCGGTAACGGCATTTTTTATCGTGACTGGGCCCTTGGCCTTTAGTACAACAGCGATGGGGCCTGCTGCATATACAGATTGAGCTAATAATGCCGTGAGCATGATTGTCGTTACAAATTTTAAAAATTTCATTTCAATCTCCTTATCTGATGAGCAAATCGGATATTTGATGTTTCTCGTTACGGTACTTTTCTAAATAATCATAAAGTTCCTTAACGCTGATGGTACTCCCATTTACACGAATTGTTTTAAGGTTTAAGTCATCAATTTGGCGAATCACTCCATCCGCATCGTCACCCATAAGCTGACGTAGCAGGGACTCTAATTCCTGCTTAGCAACACCTTGTTCGGTTTGGGCGGCTTTGCTTGGGTCTTGTAGGGTAAACTCCCACAATTCACTATTAACGGCATTTTCTCCGGCGGATGTTTTTATAAACGACTTAACCAGCCAGACATATGTTTGTCCGAACTCAAGAGGATAGGCCGAGGCCGTGGGATATTGAACAGATAAACTGGATATTCTCCCGGAGTTCCAAATTTCCTCCGAATTGAGTATATCTTCGGCAGAGTTAAATTCGCTTTCTTTTTTAAAGACAACCACCTCATACTCACCACTGTTGCCATTCCACTGGAACAAAGGCTGGTCGGTATAAACTTCATATTTAAAACCTGAATTTAACACAACACCTGGTGAAACCAGATTAAGCATGGATGGGTTGGAGATGGTAAACACCTGGGTATCCACCGATTCACCAGGAGTATTATTAACATCGGTAAAGCTTATGCGGGAAACCAACACATATGAACCAACGGGAAGCTGGCTGGATGCAAAGATTTCACTCTTAATATTATCGGCAACTTCGGAGACGCCGCTCTCGGCTATTTCGATTTTTTCATCTTCAATGAAATAGCCCTGCGAAAGGTCTTTGTTGGAAAACGTCCAGCTTCTGGGGGCTTCAGGCAAAACAAATGGTTTGGTTTGGGCATAGGCAATGGATTTGCCATCCAGGTTAAAATCAAAACGGATCACGGCATCCCGGATCGCTCCCGTATCTTTGGAAAGAACTACTTTGAAAAGTTCCTGGGAAGACCCAACCTGTAAGAAATCAAGATCGGCGAGATAAACGGCCTGGTATTGTGATAGCCCAACATCCACGACACGAAGTGTAACGTTGGCATTGTTTTGTGCCTGCACAGACACGGGGCCAATAATCCCGAGAAGGAGTATCGGCAACAGGGATTTATAGAGAATTTTACGCATAAGATTATCCTTTGCTAAATGAATGATGGTAGCAAACAACGAATTTTTTATGGTATGCATCGTTGATAACGCGCACAAAAGGTTTAGGTTTTAAATTTAGATCAATTATACAATTAGATTTTTTATAAATCAATCAATGCCAATTATTTGCTGACAGCATTGGCCAATAGATTATATATGTTTAATATTTCGTGTTACAAGTATTGGCAGACAGCAAGTAGCTAACCCCCATATATACGTTTTTTGACCGCTTTAAACTACTCTATCGAAATGACTCTCAACTTATTTCAATCTTAGGCACTACTAGCTTTCGTGTGGAAATAGAACAGGCCTATTAAGGAACCTGAATACTTCATGAATTAAAAAAGAATGAAAGCCCCTGGAATTTTATTTCGTTTCAATAAGCAAAAGGTACGGACAAGTTAATCCCTTGACTTTCAATCAAATTGTTTTCTTCTTTGAATAGCCCCTTACGTTGTTGGGCTAAAGCCCCCAATAATAGCCTTGTTCGCTTTCCTCCCCGTCCTAAAGGACAGGGTTAGTTTGAAGCGGCACTCTATCCTTGAGCGCAGTTGCCTTCATGCCAAAAAACAATTTCCGGTCCAAAATTATCCATTTTTAATTAGACAATCCTGCTATCCTGTCTTATGAATATTCTTTCTATCTAAGAATTTTCCCACAAGAAACCCAGTAGAGCCTAAAAAATTAATTACAAGCGATCTCTGTGCTTTGGGATATAAGTAACTCTCGGTCATAAATTTTATTTCATTACCAAAAGAGGCCATTACCCAAATGTATAGGATTCGATTGCTTATAATTTAAAACACGGGGTGTATCCTTTGTTAACATGACATACCTTCCATGATAACAACTGCAGAACAAAATAATAGTTTTTTACCAACAGCAGTTGATATACGCTAAAAACGCCTGAGTTACATATATCTATATTTCAGAACGAACAATAACATCCATCTATTCCACCAGTACATCCGCAGTCATATCTGCCGGGATTGTAAGACCAAGCAGTTTTAAGGTTGTGGGGGCCAGATCGGCCAGTTTCCCACCGCCTTTTAATTTCTTGCCCGGGGCGTCATTGGCGATATAGATTAATTCTACATCAAAAGTTGTGTGGCTGGTTTTAGTCAGACCGGTTTCATAGTCCACCATTTGTTCGGAATTGCCATGATCGGCGGTAAGCAGGATATGGGCGTTTAGTTCCAGAAGACGTTTAACCACAGGCCCTAAACTGGCATCCACCACCTCCACCGCTTTTTGGGCGGCATCGAAATCTCCGGTATGCCCTACCATATCGGCATTGGGATAATTGAGTACGATAAAAGCATACGGGTTGTCCTGCAAACGTCTAAGCAACTCTTCATTTATACGCGCCGCTTCCATTTGCGGAAATGAAGCAAAACTTGCCGGGTCGATGGTACTGCTAATTTGAACCTGGTCTTCGCCGGGCGACGGGGTCGTTTTCTTGCCATTAAAAAAACTGGTCACATGTGGAAATTTCTGGGTTTCCGAAATACGCAGCTGACACAGACCGGCTTTTGATATAACCTCGCCCAGCAGATTGTCCATGCTGCCCCCTCCTCCCATTGGCGCCATCAGATATTCTTTCAGTTCATCGTAATAACGCGTAAATCCTAAATATGTGACTTTGGGACGTACGGGCCGCGCGCCGGGATAATCTTCATCCACAAAGGCCATGGTCAACTGACGGGCACGATCCTGACGATAATTAAAATGAAACACACTGTCGCCGTCTTTTATTCCGCTATAAGCCTCCATCACATAGGGCGGGATGTATTCATCAAACATATCCACGCCATCGGGCGTTTTATCGTTGCTATAGCTTTGTTCCAGGGCGGTTATGGTATCGCTCATCTTGCGGCCACTTGCCTGTACCAATGTGGCAAACGCCTTATCGGTTATTGGCCAGTCATTCGCGCGGTCCATTGCATAGTATCGTCCCATCATGCTGCCTACCCGGCAATTGCCCACTTCGGACATCACCTTGTTCAGTGTTGTCAGATACTCCTTTGCACTGCGCGGCGCGGAATCCCGTCCATCTAAAAAAGGATGGATAATAATCGCGCCCTGTGGATTTTCCATTCGTGCCCGGCGCATAATTTTAAACAGATGGTCCTGATGGGCATGGACGCCTTCATCCTGTAACAATCCCATCAGATGAAGGTTTGACCGGTTTGTTTTCCAATTTTCCATCAACCCGGCCCATTTGTCATTATTAAAAAGCGAACCGTCTTTAAATCCCTCATCGATGCGTTTTAACTCTTGTACCACGACGCGGCCCGCGCCCATATTGAGGTGACCGACTTCGCTTGAGCCCATAAAACCTGAGGGCAGGCCAACCGCCTCCCCGGAGGTATGGATCAATGTCCAGGGATATTTTTGTTTGTAGCCATCCACATTGGGGGTATGGGCGGCCAACACCGCGTTTCCTCTGGGATTGGGGTTGACGCCCCAGCCATCACGAACGATTATGCATACTGGTCTCATTATTTTCCTTTACCTCTTTTTAAATTGTATGGACCGATCCTATTGGGTCCTATATCAGGGAACAAATTCAGCAGATAAACAGCCTATTTTTCAAGTTTATTCAGCGCCGCCATCAGCATTTCATCATCGGCCAGTGCCCCGATTCCTTCATCACCGTCTGCCAATACCTTTATTACCGGTGGAACGACGGTTACCCGGTAATATTTTTCGAGCTGGCTCAAATGCAAACCTGTCAATTTGTTGTCCCACATGCGCGTGTTCATGGCTGGGGCCAACACAAGCGGCTTTTCACCCAGTGCACGCACGGTGGAGGTGATCAGGTTATCACACAAACCACCCGCCATCTTGGCCAGGGTATGCGCAGACAAGGGCGCAATCAAACACACATCACACCATTTGGCCAAATCGATATGCAGCACCCCGGCGGTGTTTTTCCATTCATCATCATCCCGTAAACAGGGATAACCGCTCATAACGGCAAGCGCCTGCGGGGCCACAAATGCAAGCGCACGCCGGCTAACCGCCGTTTTAACCTGATGCCCCTGTTTACGTAACTGCGATACAAGGTTCGGCGTACGATAAGCTGCGATCGAGCCGGTTATCGCCAAAAATATTTTCATCTCAGTTCCTCTTCTTTGCGGATATTTTTTATTCGGACAGGTATATATCAATATAAATGTATAACTGCTTTTTGTGGCGACGTCCGTTCTTAAAAATTAAGCCAATATAAGATGACAACCAACAATTTTGTTTGAATATCGGGCCGTACCGGGATTTTATCCATGGTGATATGCAAATTTCTTTGCCCTGTTGCCCGATGCTTTGGAACCGCTTGTGGCATGTATGCACTTTGACCGGAAAGCCGTCATCCCGTCCGCATTGAATACCCGGGAATCTAAATCTTTTCTTCACTGCCCCCTGCATGAACATTGCGCTGGATATAATAACTATAATCCTTTAATCTAGGCTTGTACGCGCTGGTAAACAGGGGCGATGATATGAGAAAATCCGCGGTTGAGCGGTTGGAGGCAATGGGAATATTGTACAAGGCGGAGATACGCAACAGCGCCTTTACATCCACATCATGCGGCTGCGGCTCCATCGGGTCCCATAAAAAAATCATGATGTCGATTTTGCCTTCGGCAATAAGCGCCCCCAATTGCTGATCGCCGCCAAGCGGCCCGGATTTTAAACGGCGGACTTTTTTTTCGGGCAAGGTTTTGGCGTGCATTGAGCGTATTTCCCTGAAGGTGTTTTCCACCAACTGACCGGTAGTGCCGGTGCAGACCAAATGATGCTGCAGTAAAACATCATGGTTCCAGGTCACCCATTCGATCAAATCGGCTTTCCGATTGTCGTGTGCCACCAGGGCAATTGTTTTTATTTCATCCATTTTATATTTCCGGTTTTTCAGGTTTTCAATTTTATTTGTTTAATAAGAGCGACGCTCCATAAATCCTGTTCGTAACTCAAAAGTGCCCCGCCTCATAATTGTAAACGACACAATCTTTGCGATATAAAAAGACAAACAACGTTTGGCATCATTTATAAACACCGTTTGTGTTTGCAGATAAAATAGCCCACACGGCCAAAAGTTCAAAATTATAAATGGTTAGAGTATTGTGAGGAAAGGGTTAGATGATATTTACGCTAAAAATTAAAAAATAATAGACCATGGAAATGATAAAATTCTGATCGCATATTTAACGGCTCTGTTCTTTTGCGCAAATATCCGTTGTTTCTGATTTACAATATTTACACATGCTTTTTAGCTTCGCTCTGCTTACTCATCCTCCCCATCTAACCCGGCCGGGTAGGGCTTGCCCTGCATCGCGGAAAACCACAGGATACGGTTGAGCGTGTCCTCATCGCCCTGATCCACCTGATCAAACTGCGGCTGCAGCGACAACCGTGCAAACTTGAGCGCTTCGCCTCTGAGGGCTTTTAACGGTGGGTTCATCTCATCCAGGGCAATGTGATTGGGCATGGATTTATAAGGACGTAGATCCGGCACAGCGGCAAAACACTCAAACATCGGACGGGCGGCAGCGTCAATTTGGTTCATCGGCGGCAGACCCAAAATTTGCTCTATGCTACGCAGCATGGAGGTGTTGTTGAAATTTTCATGCACCGTCTTTTGCAGACGGGAATAGGGACTGATCACAAACCCCACCGTACGGTAAGCGGACACATGGTCCCAACCATCCTGGGAATCATCTTCGGTTACAAACACCACGGTGTTTTTCCAGAAACGGCTATGGCTAATGGCTTCGATGATCTGTGCCAAACCCAAATCATTATCGGCGACCATGGCCCTTGGCGTGGGATAACCGGGCCGGGTCCCCGAGGTATGATCGGAGGGCAGGGCCATAATCATCAATTCGGGCAAAGCATCACCGGGTTGCTTTTCATAGCGCTGCAGTTCATCTATAAAGCGCCGGGCGCGCAACACATCGGGAATTTTATGATCATAGGCCGGAAACTCCGGCGCCAATAAAGGGCGCACGGCGTCTATGGTGCTGATATTTTTAAACCCAAATTGATTTATACCGTCGCTGAAATCCCGGTAAATGGACGTCCAGTCGGGAAACTGCGTGCGGTCCCACAAGGAGTGGGCGGCCTCGCCATAGATGCGCACGTTCTTGCCATGCTCCAGTGCATTGTTCCAGAGAAAGCCGTAAGCGGGATAAACCATGGCGTCATATTGCACATGATCATAACTACGGAACCAGCCGCGCACCTTCTTCTCGATATAATCGGTAACGATTCCGGCATCGGTCCATTGATGCCCCTCCGAAGAGGATTTCCCGGAAGCATAATAATTATCCAGCAGCAAAAACTCTTCGGCCAGCTTGTGGTGATTTGGCGTCACTTCCCGTCCGAAGGCGCATAAATCGGGATCACCGTCGCCTTGTTTCATATCGCCCAGCATTTGATCATAGGTGCGGTTTTCCTTGATAATATAGAGCACATGTTTAAAAACCGAAGGCTCGCCAATACGCTCTGGCATCGGACGTGGTTCGCGGTTATTGCGTGGCAAGAGAGATGATAATTTAACATGAAAGTCACGATTGTTTTCACGTACCTTTTGAGTGTATAATTTTAACTTTGCGGGATTTGGCGTATCGATAACAGATAATGTGGCCTGATTTCGATGGGCGTTATAAACACCCGCAGTGGAAGTTTGTTTCTGCCATTTTTTAAACGTGGTAAAAGCATTGTTCGGCTTATCCGCGGAAACGGTGGCCCGCGAACCAATACCTTCGATATTGGCCACATACAGCTTTTTGCCATCGGCGGACACCGCGATATTGCCCGGATAGACGCCTGTGGGGATAAAACCGCTGAGTTCGCTCATTTCCTGCCGACCTTTTGCAGATGCATGTTTACCAAGTTCAACCACGGCCAGGGCATTATCCATCCCATTGGCCACATACAGCGTTTTACCGTCCGGCGAAAGGGCCAGCCCATTGGGGGAATCACCTACAAAATCCCTTTTGCCCTGCATCAGCCTAACATCGATGGTTTCGGTTACCAGGTCGGTGTGGGCGTCGATAACCGAAACGTTATCGCTGTTGCCATTTGCCACATAGACAAAACGGCCATCCGCTGAGGCAACGATATCGTTGGGGTGCAACCCAACAGCGGTTTCCTTTATCAGCGTACCCGTTTGCGGGTTGATTACACTTACCGTGCCGTTGGACACGGCCCCGCTTTTTTTATCCACCACGGCAGGGTCCCAGGGCGTCCCGGCGGTAAGATCGCCGTCCAGCGGCATACGTCCGCCCCAGTTTGTAACATAAAGTTTGCCATTGGCCCGCCTTATTCCAAAAGGCGCCACCCCGGTTGTAGCCCGCCACTGTGTTTTTAAAGGATGGTCCAAATCAATCTTTGCCAATTGATTGTTGCCGTTCAAAACCACATAAAGCATGCGCCCGTCGAGAAGCAGCTCATTGGGAATGGCGGTCAGGCTGTGCCCATCGGCTTTTTTTTGTCCTTCAAAAAGCAGGGCCTCCTGCAAAATTAAATGTGTCGTTCCCTTTGTGTCAACCGTGGCGCTGATCACCGCCGATTTCTTCCGTTTATCGTCCACACTCCAATAAATACGTCGTCCTTCAGCGGACCACACGATACCGGACATGGTGTTTACAAATTTTTTAAAGACTTTGATTTTGGGCAGGGCGATTTCCGAGATAATTTTATTGGATGCCGTCGAAAGGATAAGCACACGGTAACGGCCTTCAATCGCCAGGAATTTACCATTTGGCGAGAGCGCACAATCCAAAGCATGGTTTTCCAGCGCGGGATTGCCAAAATAAACCTGTTCACCGGCCGGGTTAACCACCTTATTATAAGGCATTAAAACCGGTAAGGTATTCCGGGCCAGTGTCGCCGTATCATAAGCGTCTTTTGACATTTCTGCACCGTTGCCCGCAACCCGTTGGACCGGTGCATTGCAGCCCGCAAACGCCAAGAAAAAAATGATAGACAGATAAACTGATTTTAACGGCATGTATTACCCTCTCGCATCAATAAAATTCTTTGGTTTACTGACAAAATCCCACTATAAAATCATTCTTGCAAATAAGTTAATAAAAACTTTGCAACAGCCCTATAAAATCTCATGGCCTAATAAAAAACGCATGGATCATTTAAATCATGAAGCTCATGGAAATATTTGAGCACGCCCTTTCTTAGCCCTGGGATAGTCTGCAAAAGGATTAAAATGCCCCAAGGGAATATTTATTTTGGGATGAATCCCGCGCGAATGATCTATCAAAGCTTCGCTGCCCGTGAGAAAGAGTGTACATTTTATTTTGTGATTTTTATTTTGCTTGATGTATCAAAATTGAAATTTGTTGTCTTACGCAAAGAGTTATCAGTTGAAAGCTGAAAGTTTCCCTTAAGCTTGTAATCAAATGGCGCGTCACCCGATACCATATTATAGATCGCGCGCCCCATGTGAACAAAGTCCAGCTTAAAAGGGACGGAGACCGTTGTCTCTTCATCGGGCCTTATGGTCTTCTGATTTGTAAACATCCCGTGTATCCAGCTTGAACCACCAACGGAAAGGTCATATTTTAACCCTTCTAATAAGAGCGGTACCCCCCCCTGTCCGTGTATTGCAATATCCATTACCAAATCGGCCCCGCTCCAGCTAAAAGCCTTTAAGCGTACCGCCTTTAGGTTGATCTTTGGGATTTTTAACAGGGGGATATTTCCTTTAAAATTGACCGGAATGCGTACTTTGCCAAGTACCGGTAAATTAAAAATAAGTCCGCCACTAAATTGATAGTTCGGTTTTTTATTGCCGGCAATACTTTTTAAAGTAGCAAAAACTTTTTTATAATTAAGTGATATTGGAACTGTTATCATTGAACTGTCTTTTGGCGCGATTACCAGGGGGTCTTTATGTTCTCCGTTGATAAAGTCTTTCGTGTTTATTTTGAGATTATAATCTAAACCGGCAAGATTTATCTTTAGCGCATTGGGGTTTATGATTTTTATCTGAAAAGCCAACTGTGCCCCGCTAAAGGACACGGCCTTAAGTTTTACAGATTGGACTTTTGCTGTGGGCCTTTCTATTTGAAGATGATTTACAAGCTGAAGAATTTTTGAACATCCACTAAGCATAAGCAAGCCACTTAAAGCCAGAATGGAATATAATGCGCGCATATTAAATCCTTTGTGATGGAACCACACAGACAAATTTTCTTTATTGCAGAAGCAAAAGTGAGAATAAATTTCGAAAAACAAGGGATGTCCGGCAGACATCCCTCATGTAGTGCTATCGAAAACCCAACCAAACATCCGGCTGTTATTTTATAATCGGACCGGCCGATTTAACATCGTTACTAACATAGGGTTCATAAACTTTAAAATTTTCAGCAAAGCTCCGGGCCAGTTCATTTGCCTTGGAATCATAAGCTGCTTTATCGTTCCAGGTATTTCTGGGCATCAAGAGCTCATCCGGTACATCGGGGCAGGAAGCCGGAACCGCCAGACCAAAGACAGGGTCCCGTTCAAAATCGATGTCGTTTAATTTTCCACCAATGGCGGCATTAAGCAGGGCGCGGGTATATTTTATCGAAATACGGCTTCCAACGCCATATTCCCCACCGGTCCAACCGGTATTGACCAACCAACATTTCACGTCATATTTTTCAATTTTTTCACCAAGTAGTTTGGCATATACGCTGGGATGCAGAGGCATAAAAGGGGCGCCAAAACAGGTGCTAAAAGTAGCTTGTGGCTCGGTGACGCCACGCTCTGTCCCTGCAACTTTTGCCGTGTACCCCAGGAGGAACTGATACATGGCTTGTTGCGGCGTTAATTTAGATAAGGGAGGCAATACACCAAAGGCATCTGCTGTAAGAAAGATAATATTTTTAGGATGTCCGCCCTTGCTGCCCGGGACGATATTGTCCAGATGGGTAATAGGATACGATGCCCGCGTGTTTTCGGTAAGCGTATTGTCATCAAGATTTGCAAAACGGCTGCGGGGGTCCACCACGACGTTCTCCAGAATGGTGCCAAAGGTACGGGTCGTGCGATAGATGGCCGGTTCGGCATCTTTTGATAAACGGATCACCTTTGCATAGCAACCGCCTTCAAAATTGAAAACCCCGTTATCGCTCCAGCCATGTTCGTCATCACCGATCAGCGCGCGTTGCGGGTCTGCGGACAACGTTGTTTTACCGGTCCCGGAAAGACCAAAGAACAAGGCCGTGTCGCCATCCTTGCCCACATTGGCGCTACAATGCATTGGCAAAACCTTCTTCTGCGGAAGGAAAAAATTAAGTACGCTAAAAATGGATTTCTTGATCTCTCCCGCATACCCAGTTCCACCGATCAAACAAATTTTGCGCGTAAAATTGACAAGAATAAATGTTTCTGAATTTAGTTCATCAATTTCCGGGTCCCCTTTAAAATTGGCGGCATCGATCACGGTAAATTCCGGCTCAAAACCATCCAGCTCGTCATGGGACTTAGGTATGACAAACATATTGCGTGAAAAAAGATTATGCCAGGCCAGCTCGGTTATAATCCGTACCGGCATTTTATATTCATCATCCGTGCCGGCATAGGCGTCAAGGGCATAGATCTCACGGTTTTGCAAATAGGCTTTTATCTTTTCCAGCATGGTATCAAACTTTTCCGCGCTGTATGGAAAATTGACATCGCCCCAATCCACCTTGTCTTCGGTTATACTGTCCTTCACGATGAACTTGTCCAACGGTGACCGACCGGTAAATTTGCCGGTACTTACCACAACGGGGCCGATGTGGGAAATTATGCCCTCATTGTTTGCCAGTATGCGCTCATACAGTTCGGGTGTATGTAAATTCCAAAAAATATTTTTTGCATTCTTTATTTCCGCGGAACGGATTCGATGAAAATCCCTTTTGGGTTTTGCGGGTTTTATCATTTTTTTTCTCCTGATTGTCGTATGGGTCTTTAAAAGTACAAAGCCGGGGGGTTTTGTTCAAATGTTTAAAAGATGGATTTATTTTTCATCCAGAATTGTGCCGACACAAGCCAGTAATTCATTAAAGGAAACCGGTTTGTTTATCACCTGGCGGGCTTCGTTCAGTATATTTTGCATTTCATCGGTTTGTTCATAACCGGTTAAAAAAATAAAAGGGATGTTTATGTTTTGTTTGCGTAAACGTGTCAACAGTCCGGGGCCGTTCAAGCGGGGCATCATTACATCGGATATGATCAGGTCGAAAGATTCCTCTGAGCAAATTTTTAAGGCCTCAAGACCATCCGGGGCCCCGGCACAATGATATCCTGCATCATTAAAAATATCCAGCATCGTTTCAAGGATTTCACGTTCATCTTCCACAACCAATATCTTTTTATTTTTTCCAAGTATCACCTGATTGCTCGAGGCAAACAAATCGATGATTTGTGATTCTAAATAATTTTTCTTTTTTAAGGAAGTGATGTTTTTCAAACTAACGGTCAATTCACTGATCCTGTTCATCATTTCGTGCGCTTTTTGAAAATACTCATCTCTTGGAGGGTTATGCTGGATAAGATGGAGATAGTTATACAATGCCTGTAACGGTTGGGAAAATTCGTGGGCAAGCGCGCCGGCAAGTTCTTTTACACTATTTAGCTTTTCAACTTCCACAATTTTCTTTTGGTTTTCCTGAAGCTCTTGCAATGTTGCCTGTAATTCGCCACGGGTTTCCAACAAACGCAGCTCTGCTTTTTTGCGCTCGGTTATATCCCGCACCAGGCATACCACTTGTTTGCGGCCACGGCGTTTAAATACAGACAAGGTAATGGCCATTGGGAACACAGCGCCATTGGAACGGGCGCCTTCCATCTCGAGCTTTAGGCCATCGTCCGAGACACCGTCATCATATACCCGAAGGATCGCTTCACATAGGGTCGGGCTTGCGGCAAAGACATCGGCAAATGGTTTTTGTAAGATATCGACCGCGGAAATTTTAAATATTTTTCCGGCTGAATCATTCAAAAAAGCTACTTTGAGATCATCATCCAAATGTATAATGGCATCCTTGGCGCTACTGGCGATGGCCCTGAATTTTTCTTCGTTTTCACGAATGGCCTCTTCCGCCGCCTTGCGTTGGGTCATGTCCCTTAAGGTACAAAGATATGCATCTTCTTTTTCCCAACGAATTTCAACAAACCGCAATTCTACACTCTTATTTTTATTGTCGGCGCGGCAAATGTCAATATCCGCCGGCCCCGTACCCAAAACCGGTATCCCAAACTTCAGACCAAGCAGATTTTTATCCGTATAGTTAAATATATCCTCCGCGGTTGGATTGGCAAATTGTATAATACCCGTCTTATCCACTACAAGGATTCCGTCACTGTCATTTTGAATAATGGTACGAAACCGATGCTCAATTACACTTAGGTCTTCTTTTTGGCGATGGTATTTCATCTTCAACTTATTGCGTTCTATCGCATATAGAATAGATTTCACAATAAGTGTCCGTTCAAATTGTCCCTTTAGCAGATAATCCTGGGCGCCTTCTTCCAGGGCTTTTAAGGCGGTGTCTTCCACTTCGTTACGGGTTAAAACAATTAAAGGGATGTGCGGCGCGTTTTTATGAAAATCCTTTACAACATTTATTCCATTTCCACCGTCTATATTCAAGTCCAATAAGGCGACATCCACCTTGTTCATGGGCTCGGAACAATAACCAAGGCCTTCCCGCAGGCTGCGTTTCCAGCTAAGATTGGTAATGACACTTTTTTCTTCGGATAATATCGTACGGATAAAAGCGGCATCAGCAGAATGGTTATCTATTAACAGAATATTTAATTCTCTGGGATTCATAATATTATATATCTGTTTAATTGGGCAACAATTTTAAAGCCAGCATCGATTTATGCATATTTGCCAGATCGCCGGTAATACGGATTGCGGGCTTTGGTCTTTCCCGAACAAGTGTAGGTGTTGCCATAACCTTGTTTATCCGTGAGGGTGAGTCATCTTTGCTCAAATCATACAAATTCAATGTATAATCTTCACGGAATTGGTCATCGCAAAATTTTATTAATTTGGCCAACAAACGATTGCTGTCCTTATTCATACACTTCACATATAAACTGAGTTCTATGTTTTGTAACATTTATTTTAGGTTCCAATCTTTTTAGGAATGGAAAATTCAAAAACGGCGCCACCATCCGGATGATTAAAGACGCTAATGTCCCCACCATGGTTATTAACAACAGACTCACAAATTGCCAGTCCAAGTCCGTTGCCTTCAACCTGATCTTTGCCGGACAAACGTTTGAAAGGCTCAAAGATACGGGTTAAATATTCCGGTTTGATTCCGGGGCCGTTGTCTTTAACCGATATTTTCCAGGCATAACCGGTAGAAACGGCGCTTATTAAAATTTCCGGTTCTGGTTTATCATTATAACGGATGGCATTTGTTATCAAGTTTTGAAACAATCGGATAAGCTGCATATTGTATCCCGTAACCGACGGCAAATTCTCATATATAATGTGTGCATTTTTTTCATCGATCAGTAGTTTTAAATTTAACAACGCCATCTCAAGCACTTCGTTTAGGTTCACCGGGGTCAACGGGGCTTTTTGCTGAACCCGTGCATACAGCAGCAAATCTTCTATCAGCTTATAGACATAATCCAGGTTTTTTTGAGATTCAATTATAAGGTTGGTACAAAGTTCACTGGGAATATCCAATGCTTCCAGCACTTCCATGGAATGTTGCACACGGCGGACCGGTTCCTTGATGTCATGGATGGCAGAATAAAAAAGCTTTTCCAATTCCGGCCTGGTTTCTAACTCGTTCCTGGTCATTGTCCCCCGAAAATCCTGTTTATGCTGCCGGTTATCCAACAGCTTTCTTATTATCGAGAAAAATGAGATATATTTAATACCTTTTGCGGAAATCTTGATATGCGAAAGATTAGCAATAAGCACATCTAAGTTAGGCCAAAAACAAACAGTGGATTTTCATGTGATAAATTAATAGTCTTAGTCTATGTGCAGCTTTAATTATTAATCATGGCATGTTATCTGGCAAAACATTCAAAACCATGAAATTTATCAGCAAAAGGCCAAAACAAAATATGGCTTCAGAAATCTATAAAAACATCTATCATATCGTAAACAACATCCCCGTGGGAAAAATAATGACCTACGGACAAATTGCTAATTTATTGCCGGGTTGCACAGCACGCATGGTGGGATATGCCCTGGCGGCCAGCAGCAAAGACCAGGACATTCCATGGTGGAGGGTAATCAACAGTCAGGGAATGATAAGTTTCCCGGCCGAGCATCCCCATCATCAATTGCAAAGGCAATTATTGGAACGGGAAGGTATTTTGTTCAGCTCAGCTGGAAAAACCAATTTGAAAAAATATTTGAGCGGGAACGGTTATAAGATTTAAGCAAGCGGCCCGGACCATAGACCGATTTAGGGGATTATAGACGGGACGGGAACATTCAATTTAAAGAAAATGTATATGCGGATGTTTCTGCCATAGTACAAATATTGAAGGCTCTACTGGTTTTTGTGTGGAAATAGAATACGCCTTTTAATGAACATGAAT
>CAYWBI010000028.1:0-28706 GCA_964456445.1 uncultured Calditrichaceae bacterium | reverse complement strand
TTGGAACGGCGCAATCAGGACAGATCGGAAATCTTCAATCGTTGATCGATGTTCGATATTGTCTTGGGATTATTAATCACCGATTCTTCAAAGGCTCGATTGCCCGCCTCCGATTTATGAAGAACGCCGATCCTCAGCGCACCAGACTAAAAATGGATCATCACTTTTTACAAGATTTTTTTCCTACTTTCCTCATCCGATTTGGATATAGTTTCCCCTTTACCACGAGCACTTCTTGTTATGTGCCTGCATTTATGTTCCCGAAATGCCGTATCTGCTTAAAATTATGATTTTATCCGCGTCTTTTTTAACTTTGCGCTTCGCAGATGGACGGTCTGTTTAGCACTTAAAGTTTCAAATGTTTAAAAAAGGTTTATGAAAAACACTATCACCATTGTCATCCCGCATTATAATGGCCTTGATATCCTGCGCGATTGTCTGGAATCATTGTATAAAAACAGTTTCACTGCTTTTAGAACCATCGTGATTGACAACGGCTCCGCCGATGGCAGCCCGGATTTTGTACGGGAATCCTTTCCACAGGTTCAGCTCATCCAAAATCTGGAAAACCGCGGCTATGCGGGCGCCTGTAACCAGGGTATAGAGTTAGCCGAAACCCCCTATGTACTGCTGTTGAACAACGACACGGTGATGCCGGAAAATTTTTTGCAGGCCATGTATCAAACTATCGAATCGCATCCGAAGATCGCCATGGTCCAACCCAAGATCCTTTCCATACAGGACAAAGTTTTCTTCGACTACTCCGGCGGCGCCGGAGGGGAAATGGATATGCTGGGTTATCCCTTTGCCCGGGGGCGGATTTTCGATACGCTGGAAAAAGACAAAGCACAATATGCAAAGATGAGCCGCCAGGTATTCTGGACGTCCGGTTGTGCATTGTTGCTGCGTAAGAGCGTCTGCGCGGAAGTGGGTGTCCTGGATGAGGATTTCTTCGCCCATCAGGAAGAAATCGATTTGAACTGGCGCGTACAACTGGCCGGGTATAGAAATGTGGTAACATACGAGACCTATATCTATCATTACTCCGGCTACACCTTGCGCAGTGACAATCAACGTAAGATGTATCTCAACCACCGCAACAATCTGATCATGATGCTTAAAAATTTTTCCTTAAAATGGCTGATTGTTTTATTCCCCCTGCGTGTGCTGTTTGAGATGGCCACCGTTATGGCCGATGCGGCTATGTGGGACGGCAGGCGCGCCCGCGCTGCCCTGGATTCGCTTTGGTATGTTTTCAGCCACCCCGGCGAGATATGGCGCAAACACCGCGAGGTTCAAGGGCTGCGCAAGGTATCCGACCGGGCCATCATAAAAAATATGTACCGGGGCAGCATCGTTATCGATCATTTTTTGCGTAAACGTTCGCCATTTGTCTGTGTGCGTTCTTTCCGTAACCCGCGCCGTAAAAACTAAATGGCCTCACTTCAACGGATCGACAGAAAGGGTTCAGTCCATTGTGGATTTTTGAATACTGGATAAATAAACGGTCTAAATAAGCCCAAAAGATTATTCTTCGTTCTGGCTTTAAAAAAAAATGCAATTGTCCGGGAACCCCGTCTTCAAATTTGTGTTGATATAATTTTACTTATTCTGTACTTTTCTCTTTTGCCAAAACTATACTCACGTTTTAAGGATTTTACAAATGAATTGGATCAAAACTAACCGCATTGTAGCCGGTGTTATATTCGTGTTTGCCCTGGTCGTTTATACATTAACCGTCGCACCAACCGTATCCTTTTGGGATTGCGGGGAATTTATTGCCACGGCATACAAGATGGCCGTTCCGCACCCGCCCGGATCACCGCTCTTTTTGCTTGTTGGCCGCGTTTTTTCCATGATACCATTTGTAAACGATGTCGGTATGCGGGTAAATATGATTTCCGTTCTTGTAAGCTCTGCAACCATTATGCTTTTATATCTCAGCATCGTTCAGATATATCGTGAATGGAAGGGCGGCAAACTGACCGGTTCCGAAGATTGGTGGACGGCCATCTTCTCCGGTGTTATCGGTTCCCTGACCTTTGCCTTTACACATAGCTTCTGGTTCAATTCCGCCGAGGCCGAGGTGTATGCCGCGTCGATGCTCTTTACCTCCTTGCTTGTTTGGCTGGCTTTGCTCTGGGCGGAACGATATGATCAGCCCAACAATGAAAAATATCTGCTTATGATCGCTTATATCATTGGCCTGGCCATTGCCGTTCACTTGTTGAATGTATTGGCCATCCCCTTTGTGGCTATGGTATATTATTATAAAAAATATGAATTCAATGTGGGAACATTTTTAATCATGATGCTGGTGACCGGTGTGATTATGCTGGCCGTCTATCCGGGCATTGTAAAGTGGCTGCCCTTAATCGCGGATTATGGTTTTATCTGGCTGGGTGTTGTTTTTTTAGGATTTCTGGCTGCATCTTTCTGGGCGGTAAACAATCACCGCCATCTTCTGAGCATTGTTTTCCTGTCGGTTACCTTAATTTTAATCGGCTATTCCAGTTATTCAATGGTTGTAATCCGTTCACAATTAAATCCGACCATCGATGAAAACAACCCGGAAAACATCGAAAACTTCTTAAAATATATGAACCGAGAACAATATGGCGAGCACAGTATCACCGATCGCACCGGGGTATGGAAGTCATCGCCACGTGGCCGGAATTATAGTTCAGCCTGGGATTTTTTCTGGAATTACCAGGTTCAAAAAATGTATAACCGTTATTTTATGTGGCAGTTTTCCGGTCAGGATTCCCTCACGGGTGCCTGGAATTATCAATTCTTTGCCTTGCCGTTGTTGTTAGGGCTGATCGGCATGTTTTATCATTTTCGAGAGGATCCGAAACATGCGCTTGCGGTCTTTGCCCTGTTTTTTATGACCGGTCTGGCGGTCATTCTGTATTTGAATCAACCGGACCCGCAGCCACGTGAACGGGATTATAGTTACGTGGGCAGCTTTTTTGCATTTAGTATTTGGATCGGGCTTGGCTATGCCGGTATTCTCGAGATGATCCGTGAGTTTTTAAAAGATGAAAAGAAAAAACTGGCCATGCCGCTTATGGCCGGGGTATTTGTTGTTAGTCTTTTGGCGTCGCCATTGCAATTGTTGGCAAAAAACTTTCACAGCCACAACCGCAGCGGCAACTATGTTGCCTGGGACTATTCGTATAACATGCTTATGTCTTGCGATAAAGACGGTATCCTTTTTACAAACGGTGACAATGATACTTTTCCCCTATGGTACTTACAGGAAGTTGAAAATATCCGTACCGATGTCCGCCTGGTCAATTTAAGTTTGCTGAATACGGATTGGTACATCCGGCAGTTGCGTGATTTACCGCCACATGTGCCGATGCATGTAAAAGAAAGCATGCTCGAACGGCTTGGGCCTGTTCCCTGGAAAAAACAGGAGGTAACCCTGCAGGTACCGCCACAAATTGCCGATAGCGTTACCCGTGAGTACAAACAAGCTTACGATGTACAAACCCTGCAGGCGCCAACGGAAATAAGGTTTGAAGTTAAACCGACCATGAACTATGGTCAGTATAAATTGCTGCGTACCCAGGATTATATGATCCTTAATATCCTTACCGCAAACAGATGGAAACGCCCGGTTTATTTTGCCACAACCGTGCCCCGTTCCAATCTGGTCGGTGGACTGGAAAAATACATGCGCATGGAAGGCCTGGTGTTAAGGGTTACGCCATTTAAAAACTGGACAATCGCACCGGATAAGATGGAGAAAAATCTTTTTGAACGTTATCATTACCGGCTTAGCGATCCGACGGTGTATTTCAATCCAAGTATCATAAGTCTGTTACAAAACTACCGTACAGCATTTATTCAGTTGGGCGAGTACTATATATCCAGTGGGGCGCCCAGGGAAAAACTGGTTCACCTTGAAGAGCAAATGCAGAAGGCCATACCAGACAGCGTTATCCCCTGGACAAACGCTGCGCTTGTAAATTTCCATGACATGATCAAGATGGCCGTTGACAGTAATTATGTGGATACCTATCTAAAAACCCCGCGGCCTGTCCGCCGTCTTGCCGATATTGCACAGATGCTGCTTTTTAGGTTTAACCAGCCCAAAACAGCAATAAAAATTTTGGAATATGCCTTTAAAAATCAACCGGATGGGGAACAGTTGGTCGGCCTTTTGATCGAAGCATATAAACAGAGTGGCGACTACGAGAAGGGTATAGCACTTTTGACAAAGATGAAGAAAAAATACCCCGGTGATAAAGGGATCGATCAGTTGATGGGCCGGATGCAGGAAAAGAGGCTTAAGGCCGGTAAATAATGCGTGTTTTTAAAACGGCCTTAAAGGCCGCCATCTCTCTTGGCTTGTTTAGTTATCTCGTATGGATTGCCGATCCGCATCAGGTAATATCCGTTTTGGGCTCGGTATATAGCGGCGGCCGCCTCGTGTATATTTTTCTGGCTGTTTGTGCCGGGATGCTGAGCATCGTTTTTCTATCCTACCGCTGGAAACTTATTTTAAGTCATTTCGGTAAGGATTTTAGCCTGCATCGTCTGTACGGTGTTTACCTGATGGGGATGTTCTTTAATAACTTTTTGCCGACAGGTATCGGTGGCGATATTGTGCGTATTTATCGTGTTACCGATTATGGATTGGACCGTACCAAGGCATTTTCCAGTGTTGTCATCGAACGTCTGTTAGGGATTGCATCCACTCTTTTTCTCTCGATCATCGCTCTTTATTTTGTCTCCTATTATTATAAAGATACGGGCGTTTTGTTCTTGGCCGTTGCCCTGTTGTTGTTGATCTTTGCCTTTTTCTACCTGATCACCCGCAACCGTCCCTTTAAGTTTTTACTACGTCTTTTTGAAAAAGTCACCCTGCTGCATATTGGCGAACGGATCAATAAACTTATTGAGGCCATTCATCTTTTAAAGACGCGGCGCCGTATCATTTTTTATGTTTTTGGCCTGTCTGTCCTAACCCAATCCAGCATCGTTTTAATGAACCTGGCCCTGGTGCGTGCATTTGGATTGCAGGTGGATTTATTGTACCTTTTTCTTGCTATTCCGCTTACTTTTATCTTAACCATGTTACCGTCTATAAACGGCGTTGGTTTTCGTGACGGTGGTTTTGTTTTTTTACTTGGTAAGGTTGGGGTTAGTAAGGCGGCGGCCATATCCATGTCGTTTATGAACGTAATTATCCCCATGTTCCTTTCCATCGCTGGCGGGATAATATTTTTTATGCAGCGTAAACAAAACAGGGAGAAAGAAATTGAAGCTATTGAAGAAAACTTATAAGGGCGTTCTGGCATTTGTCCTGATCGGGCTTCTTTTTAGTTCGTGTAATACGCGCCCTACGGCTATGGGCGTCCAGGACCGCTTATTTGTATTTGCCGATTCGGCTTTATGGCAACAGGTAAAGGACGACGTGCAAACCAGCTTTGAGAATGTTATCCATACCCCGCGTGCAGAGCGTAGTTTTTATGTCCGCTGGAGCAAACTCAGCCAGTTACAGGGTTTAAAAGGCCGGATGAACATTCTTTTTATCGGCACAACACAACCGGGCAATGAAGTAAATGACTATCTTTTAAAAAGTTTGCCAAAGCCATTTATAGACGACGTCAATGCCGGTACAAAATTTTACTTTTTTAAAGACGCCCTCTTTGCCAGGGACCAGTTCAGTTTGTTTATGCTTGCCCCTGACGCTAAAACTTTTAAAGAAAATTTTGCCCGGTTGAAAAGACAAATTTATAACACTTTTACACAAAAATATTATAGCCGTCTAAAAGAAACGATGTTCGGGCAGGGCGAACAAAAAGAACTTGAATCCTATCTGGAAAAATATTTTGATTATACCCTGCGTGTGCAGCATGACTATTTTGTTGCCAACCAGGACCTGAATTCTGACTATGTCTGGTTGCGCAGGATGAAGCCCGATCGTTCGCTTTCGGTTTGGCGTTTGCCGCAGGATGTAAAAATTGAAAAATTCCAGGACTTGGCACAAGCCCGTAATAAAACCATTGGTCCTTATTATTCCGGTGACGCCGTTGTAATGGATGAGACAAAAGTGGACACCGTCTTGCTCAGGGGCAAGCTTACGCCACGGATGATCGGCACCTGGCGCAACGATTCATTGATGGTTGGCGGGCCGTTTCGTACATTTGTTGTTACAAGGCCCGTTTCAGGAGAAAAATTTCTTATTGATATATCGGTTACGGCGCCTGGAAAACGCAAAAAACCATATTTGGATCAATTAAGGGTGATCGCCGAAACCTTCAAATTTGTTGATAAAAGCAAGTCAGAAAAAAAGTAAAACAAAAGGGAACAAATTATGCCGCAGGTCGCCCTTATCCTTGGGAGTACAAGCGACAGCCTGTTTTTTGACGCAGCTGTGCCGTATCTTGAATATTTTGGATTGGAATATAGTGTCCATTATCTCTCGGCGCATCGTAACCCGGAAGAGCTTTCCCGGTTTCTAAAACAGGCAGAAAGCGAAGGTTATAAAATAATCATCGCCGCTGCCGGTATGGCTGCCCATCTTGCCGGTGCGGTGGCCGCCTATTCGTTGTTACCGGTTTTGGGGGTTCCGCTTCCAGGCGGAATAATGGATGGGATGGATGCCCTGTTGTCCACGGTGCAAATGCCGGCCGGCATTCCGGTGGCTACCTTTGCGGTTGGAAAGGCGGGCATGCGCAATGCCGTGGTCTTTGCGGCCCGGACATTGGCTTTAAACGATGCTGATATCTATGGGCGTTTGGTACATTTTAAAAACGCAGGGAGCCGGTTATAAGTGTTCTTTGTTTTATTTCCGTTGCAGCAAGGCAACCATTTAATTAAATTTAAAATCTGTAATAAATATAATCTTGTACAAGGATGAAGATATAACCCGTATGAAAAAGGTATTGATTTTTGGGAGCAACGGGCTATTAGGGCAAAGTTTGGTTCAGGTTCTGAAGGCCGATTTTACTATTATCGCCGCATCGCGTGGAGAAAAAAACAAAAGTATTTTACCCGATGAAGACTATCACAAACTCGATATGACCCATCGTGCTGAAATGGTTGATTTTATACAGGCACAAAGACCGGACATAATCATAAATGCCGCGGCCTACACCAATGTGGACGGTTGTGAAAGCGATAAAGAGGCATGTTGGGACGCCAACGTCCATGCGGTGGAAAACATAATCGATGGGGCCAATGGTTTGGAAACGGTCCTTGTTCATGTCTCATCTGACTACGTGTTTGACGGCATGCAGGGGCAATATTCCGAAGAAGATGAATTAAGCCCGCTTGGAAGTTATGCCCGCAGCAAAATGGCCGCTGAAAATATTGTGACCCATGCGCCCATGGATCATATCATTGCGCGCACACAGGTTTTATATGGCTATGCCAAAGACGTACGCCTTAATTTCGCAACCTGGGTAATCAGCCGTTTGAGCGTTGGTAAAAATATCCGCGTGGTTATCGATCAAATCGGTAACCCGACTTATGTGGATGACCTGAGCGAAAGTATATTGCGCTTGCTGCAAAACAGGGAATATGGCCTTTTTCATATCAGCGGTCCGGAAACCCTGAGCCGCTATGACTTTGCGCTGATAATTGCCGAAGTATTTGATTTAAACCCGGACCTGATAGATAAAATAATAACAGCCGATTTGGAACAGGCCGCCCCCCGGCCATTAAATTCATCATTTATTATTGATAAACTCGTAAATCGTATTAATTGGAAGCCCGGCGACGTACGTCAGGGGCTACTTAAACTAAAATCCAAACTACAAAAGGTATAATGGTTGATCCTTCAAAAGCACTGATAATAATTCCGACCTATAACGAAAGCGAGAACGTTGTTTCCCTAGTCGAAGACATCCTGCGTTATGAACCCCAGGTCCACATACTTTTTGTGGATGATAATTCGCCAGATGGGACCGCCGGTCTTGTCAAAAAAATGCAGGAGACAAAAGACAATATCCATTTGCTGACCCGTCCCAGCAAACAAGGCTTAGGCTCCGCCTATCTTGCCGGTTTTAAATATGGCTTGGCAAAAGGTTACGACTACATATTTGAGATGGACGCCGATTTTTCCCACGATCCAAAGGAAATCCCCAGTTTTCTAAAAAATATGGAAAACAATGATCTTGTCCTGGGCTCACGCTATATAAAAGGTGTGAACGTGGTAAACTGGCCTTTGCGCCGTTTATTGCTCAGCTATTTTGCCAATGTCTATACACGCATTGCCACCGGGCTGCCCGTTCAGGATGCTACCGGCGGGTTTAAATGTTTCCGCCGCGAAGTCCTTGAAAAGATCGATTTTAAATCGGTGAAATCCAATGGATATGCCTTTCAAATTGAACTGACTTTTAAAGCCTGGAAACATGGGTTCCGTATAAAGGAAATCCCGATAATATTTATTGACCGGGTTGCCGGTGTTTCAAAATTATCAAAATCTATTATGTGGGAAGCCGTCTTTTTGGTCTGGAAATTGCGCATTAACGCACTGTTCAATAAAATATAAATTACTTTGTCTTTAGATTGGTTCTCTGAAGTTGGAGGCAGCAGGGATTATTTTGTAAACGGATAATCTTAAACATGAAGTTATCATGAAAATGAAGAAATGCGTTCCTGCAACAATGTGAGGGCATTAAATAAAACCGTCTTGCCCTTCAATGGTTCTTCGTTTGAGAATAACCAATTAAGGTATGGGTAATAATTTATATCTTGGATATAATGATGCGTAAAGGTGGCAAGCATAAAATTAATCCGCCCATACGGCCTGCCAATAAAAAGGGAAATTAAATCATGGCTAAAAATTCGGCAAAATTTGTTTTAGAGTTTGAAAAACCAATTGTTGAACTCGAAAACAAAATCGAGGAAATGCGTGCCTATACCGATTCCACCGGGATTGATTTACAGGATGACATCAAACGTCTTGAGGAGAAAACGGAAGAGTTACGCTCGCAAATTTTTTCCGATCTGACCCGTTGGCAACGTGTTCAGGTGGCCCGGCACCCAAAACGTCCTTATACGTTGGACTACATTGAACACATCACCGATTATTGGGAAGAATTATATGGCGACCGTGCCTTTGGCAATGATAATGCCATTATTGCGGGAATGGCCCGTATTGCTGATTATTCCGTGGCGATTATCGGTCAACAAAAGGGGCGTGATACCAAGGGCAATTTAATGCGTAATTTTGGAATGTCTAACCCGGAAGGTTACCGTAAGGCCTTACGGATTATGAAAATGGCCGTAAAATTCAATAAACCGATCATCACGCTTATCGATACGCCCGGGGCCTATCCCGGCCTTGGTGCCGAAGAACGCGGCCAGGCCGAAGCTATCGCACGCAACATGTTTGAGATGTCCCGCTTTCCCGTACCGATTATTTGTATAATTATTGGCGAGGGCGCCTCCGGTGGCGCGCTTGGCATTGGCGTGGGCGACCGTATCCTGATGATGGAAAACTCCTGGTATTCGGTTATAAGCCCCGAAGGCTGTGCGGCCATTTTATGGCGCGATGCCGCCCAGGCCCCGCAGGCCGCCGAAGCTATGAAAGTTGCCCCAAATGACCTGATGAAATTAAAAGTTATTGATGGAATTATTCCCGAACCTGAAGGAGGCGCACATACGGACCCCGATGCCGCTGCGGAAGCGGTTAAAAATGCGATATTGAAAAATTTGAAAGAGTTGATCAAAATGCCTACAGAAAAGTTGCTTGAGAAACGTCTTGATAAATTTTCGCGCATGGGTGATTGGGTGGAATGATAAGCCATAGCTCATTTATAACGGTACGCTATGCCGAAACCGATCAAATGAAATTCGCACATCATGCCAGTTATATTGTCTGGTTCGAATATGCGCGTATAGAAATGATGAAACATATCGGGATTTCTTATGCGCAGTTGGAGCGACAGGGCTATTTGATGCCCGTGCTTGAAGTCAATGTGCGTTATAATCACTATGCTTCTTTTGATGAAAAACTGGAAATTGTGACCACCCTTGTGGAAATGCCCAGGGCAAGGATGCGTTTTAAATATGAAATTTTGAATAAACTAGGGAAACGGATCTGTGACGGACACTCGCTCCATGCCTTTATTAACGCGCAAAATAAAGCGATCCGTCCACCAAAAGCCCTTATGCAAAAAATAGCGAAGTATTTTTAACTATGGCCGTTTATCATCGATAATAATGCTACGGTCAATTTGCCCTTGACATCAAGCAAGGGCTGAATTATATTCATTCTCAACAGCAAAAAAAGGACAATGCTTATAAGCCGTTTGTTAAAGGATCTGTTACAAAATTAATATCCCTATCCTGGATAGGAAGATCACCTTTACCAAACTGTTTATATTTTTAAAACTTGTACCGGTTAGGTGGACGTAACTCTTCCAGTTAACCGGTTTTTTTATTTTAGGAGGAATTGAGATGAAATCAATTATTCGCTTTACCTTAATGGTGCTTTTACTATCGAGCGCCGGTTCTTTTGCACAGGGGCCCGGAGAGGCCGCTGTACCCTTTTTACTAATCTCGCCAGGCGCGCGTGCCGGTGGCATGGGGGAAACAGGGGCAGCCACTTCCACGGATGTTACCGCTATTTTTTGGAACCCGGCGGGATTGGCTTTTCAATATGAAAACCCCGAAACAGATTCGAAGGGCGAAGTTTCGCTGATGCATGCCAAATGGCTGCCGCAATTCAACTTTTCCGATTTGTTTTATGATTATCTCGCCGCGCGTTATTATATCGACGATGTGGGTATGGTAGGCGCCAGTATCACTTTTCTAAATCTTGGCGAAAATACACAGACCAGCACCCAGGGTGATGAGCTCTCTAAGTTTAAATCCCAGGAATATGCTTTTACGCTTTCCTATGCCACCAAGCTGGAAGACAATTTGGGCGTTGGCGTAAATGTTAAAATTATCCGCAGTGAGCTGGCCCCGGATGGGGTGGTTGTCGGTAACGAAACAACCAATGGTACCGCCACCGGTTTCGCCATGGATTTTGGCGTGCTTTGGGCCCCAAAATATAAAATATTTGACAACCGGTTAAATGTGGGCGCCAATATTTCAAACCTTGGTCCGGCAATTTTTTATAATGACGAGGCACAATCCGATCCTTTGCCCTCGAATTTACGTATCGGCTTGGCGTATAAATTGGTAAACGACGAATATAACCAATTGACCATTGCTTATGATGCCAACAAGCCCCTTTATCGACGTGATGGCGACAATGCCGAAGCATTTTTAAAAGCTGCCTTTTATTCCAGTTGGGTCAAAGGTTCGATCAAAGACCGTTGGCATAGTGTTTCCCATTCCATTGGCGCAGAGTATTGGTACGGCAATCTGTTTGCCTTGCGCATGGGCTATTTTTATGAGCATCCCGATTTTGGCGCACGTAACTTCCTGACTTTTGGCGCCGGTCTTAAATATGATGAGTTCGGTTTTGATTTTGGATATATTTCTGATGATAAGAACAGTCCGCTTTCAGACACAATGCGTTTTTCGCTTTCACTCAGGTTCTAATTTTTGTCTGCCGCTCTCCTGCCGGAGAGCGGCTTTATTTTTGCTCAAATCATTTAATTTAAACCGGAATTGCATTTACCAGCCTGCGACCTATCAAAATGAAACGATTTCTATTCACACTCAGTTTATTGTTCTTCCTTGCCCAGGGCCTGTATGCTTACCAGACAACGGTCCGTATCGCGGTGATCCGGGTGGCTTTTCAAAAAGATGCCAACGAACTGACTACAGGGGATGGCACTTTTATGATCGATACGTTAACGACAACACCGTTTGCGATTGATCCGGCCCCGCACAACCGTACCTATTTTAACGATCAGCTTCTGGCGGCATCCAATTATTTTAGCGCTGTTTCTGCCGGTAAGCTGCGGTTAAAAGCCACGGTTTTTCCCAAAACACAGAATGGCAATTATACATTGGCGCATCCCATGGCCTTTTATAATCCCAATACCTCACAGGATGATATCGATACCGGAGTGGCCCGTTTATTCGCCGACGCCCTATTGGCGGCAGACAGAGATACGGATATTGATTTCAATAACTATGATTTGGTACTAATTTTCCATGCCGGTGTTGGCCGTGATATTAATCTTGGAATTGATGAAACACCGCAGGACATTCCCTCCCTGTATATCACACCGCAGTTTTTAAGCGATCATCTGCCGGAATATACCACAGGCGTCCCCGTCGATGACGGAAAGGTTAAAATCCAAAAAGGCATTGTTTTGCCGGAAACCGAAAACCAGGCCGGATTTCAATTGGCCCTGACCGGTTTTGTTGTATCCAATATTGGCAGCTATCTTGGCTTGTATGATCTTTTCTCGGCCAGGGAGCAGACTTCCGGTATCGGGCGGTTTGGTCTGATGGATGTCGGTTTGTTAAATGCTTCGGGTCTTATCCCATCCCCACCTTCTGCTTTTTCGCGACAGTTATTGGGTTGGGGCGGGGTTCAGCAAGCCGAAGGTGATGGCCATTTTGAAATACGTCGTCAATTTGAAACCGGGCCGGGCGCGGACATCATCGAAATCCCCGTAAGCGAGGATGAATCCTATTTACTCGAATACCGGGGCATTGCATCACAAAATTTAGATAGCCTGCAATTTGTTTTGTCCGAGGGGCGTGATGAGCTTGCCGGCTATATGGAAACGCTGCAAAATTATTTTAGCGATCAAATTGAGATATCCGATTCAAGCGGCGTTTTGTTAAAAGTTGCCAATTATGATTTAGGACTGCCCGGCGCCGGTATATTGCTTTGGCATATTGACCATTCTGTGATCCGCCAGGCGTACGGGGCCGGTATAAACAACGATCCCGAACATCGTGCCGTGGATTTGGAAGAAGCCGACGGAAGCCAGGATATCGGTCAGCAATACACGCTTTTGGACGCTGGTTTTCAGTCCGAGTTGGGCACCCCATTGGATTTTTGGTATAAAGGCAATCCTGCGCCCATATATAAAAATGAATTTTCGCTATCAAGCATTCCGGCAGCCCGTTCATATAATAACCATGCCGATTTGGGGATAGCGCTTACAAATTTCAGTTCCAATAACAGCAGCTACATGTCCTTCGATTTAAAAAGAAGCGGGTTGCTAAGTGGTTATCCCTATAAAGTGAATAGTGCGCCACCGCTGGCCATGGTCCTGGGGCAGGTAGAGAAGGCAAACCTTTCAGTACTTTTTAGTGTCGATTCACTTGGCGTGCTGTCTATGTTTGTGCCTCCGGCGGAAAATGCCGGGGCAATGCCGCTTAAATTATCCTTGGCACAAATTATGCCGGCTAAAAATACCAGTATTGCCCTTGGTGATGTGCTGGATGACGGCAGCTTAAATTCCCTCTGGGCCGTTGCCGCTGATTCGCTCTATGCCTTTGATTTAAGGAACTTGAGTAGCACAGGGCTTGTTGATACATTATTTGCCCCGTTAAAGCTTTTAAAACCGGCAATTTCTGCGATATCGGTTTATAATGGTCAGGGTTATGTTTCCGATGGGTTGAATATTTACCGTGTGGAAAAAAACGGTAAAGTCCATATAATCCCCAGTGAGGCACGAATGGAAAACCTGGTGCCCGGGCTTACCGATGTTGAATTGCCGTCCACGCCGGTCACCTATACCGCATGGGCGCAAAAACAACCGGGAAAGGCCTTTGAAGTACGCTTTGATAAAGCGGTTAAAACCTTTACCGTTCTTAACGATGGCCAACCTTACAGTGTTTTTAATGTCGATGAAGTTCCCGTGGCGCCATTTGCCCTCGCCGATATAGATTTAAACGGAGTGGTGGACGTGGTCTATAACGCCGCCGGAAAATTATGGGCTTTTAATGCAAATGGTACGTTATTATCCGGTTTTCCTTTTGAACCGGTCTTAGGTGCCAACGAGCACTTTGTAGGAACCCCGGTTGTTGTGCAGGGCGATGACCTGGTTGCTGAATTTAGTACAACCAATTTTGGTCAACTTTTTAGTGTGGCTTCAAATGGTCGGCCTAATACCGGTTTTCCACGTCTTAGCGGCGGCCAGGTTTCACATGGCCCACTCTTTTTCAAAGATCAATCCGGAATTGGTTTGTTAGCGGACAGCGGAAATTTATACATGTGGAATGCCGGCTTCTCTGCATCGGTAGCTGTTAACAGTCTCTGGAATGGGGCTTACGGTGGCCCAACCAACACGGCCCGCCAATATCAAATTGCAGATATACCCGTTGTTTCCGGTGATTTGATCCCACAGAAAAAATTCTATAATTATCCCAATCCCAATACGGGGAATACAACGACGTTGCGCTATTTTTTATCAAAACCCGCGTCGGTGACCCTGCGTGTTTTTGACCCGACCGGATATAAAGTATGGCAGACGGCTGGAAGCGGGTTCGGTAACACGACCAACGAAGTTGTTTGGGATGTGTCAAATGTGGCCTCGGGTGTTTACATCTGTCAAATCGAAGCCAGGGCCGGGGCTTTGACCGAGAGAAAAACAATAAAAATTATGGTGGTGCATTGATGCTGAAGAAAACAATGTTCCGTATGATCTCCCGGCTGCTGCTGCTAATAAGTTTTACTGTTCTTTTCGCTCCCTTTGCACAGGCTCAAACACCCTATTGGCACCCGGAGTTAAAGTGGTTCACTTTTGATACGCCTCATTTTGTTGTGCATTATCACCAGGGGACTCAGCGCACCGCCTTTCTGGCCGCAAAAATTATCGAAGATATTTATCCCGGGGTCACAAAACTTTATGATTTTGAACCAAAGGAGCGTGTGCACCTGATCCTCAAGGATGTGGATGATTATTCCAACGGCGGCGCTTATTTCTTTAACAACAAGATTGAAATTTGGGCGTCTAATCTTGATTTTGTTATGCGTGGTACAAAAAACTGGTTGCGTGATGTGCTTACCCATGAGTTTACACACATCGTTTCCATTCAAAAAACAATAAAAACAAATATGAGCTTCCCATATGGCTTTGTTCAGTTTTTCGGCTATGAAAACGAGCGGCGTAAAGATGTAGTACGGGGTTTCCCGAATGTTTTGGTCAATTACCCGCTCAGCTCTATAAATATGCCGGTTTGGTTTGCCGAGGGTGTGGCGCAGTTTCAAAATACCCCCAATCGCTATGATTATCGCGATCCCCATCGCGAGATGATCCTGCGCGACAGGGTTTTGCATAATCAGATGCTGACCTATAATGCCATGTCGGTATTTGGCAAAACGAGTTTAGGGAATGAATCCAGCTATAACCAGGGTTTTGCTTTTGTTAAATATTTGGCGGATCAGTACGGTGAGAAAATCCTGTCAAAAATTACCGCCATCGATTCCAAATGGAGCAGCTATACCTTTACGGGGGCTATAGAAAAGGCCATCCATCAGCCAATAGACACGCTTTATAATCGCTGGAAAAATTATCTGCAAAAAAAATACGTTCAGGAAACCCGTGTTATTCGCGCCCACGCGCAAAAAGGTATTGCCATAGAAAAACGTGGATTTGCAAATTTATATCCGGCACTCTCTGCGGATGGTTCAAAACTGGCCTACGTATCAAACAAGGAACATGATTATTTCTCTCAGAACGCCCTGATTGTCATGGACCGTAAAAGCGGAAAAAAGAAAGAAGTGGCGCAGGGCATCACTTCTTCAATAAGCTGGTCACCGGACGGCCGCTATATTGCCTTTGCCCGCAAACGCTCGAATAAATACCATTCTTTGTTTAATGACTTATATCTTTATGATTTACAGGACGGGGAAGAAATCCGTCTTACCGAAAACCTGCGTGGCAGCAACCCCGATTTTAGTCCGGATGGCAGTCAGTTGGTTTTTGTATCATCGACCGATGGGTTAAACCAGTTAAATATTTATACCCTGCCTCAAAAACCATCCGGCGCGGAATGGCAAAGTTGTGGTTTCGATGCAGAGAATGGAATCTATCATGCTCAATTTGCCGATGACGGCAGCCAGAGAGAGGTGCGCTATCTTGCCGGTATGATGCGCCAGCTTCATGTTTTTGCCGATGGACGGCAGGTGTATCATCCCCGCTGGTCAAATGACGGCCAATATATTGTTTTTGATACCGCTATCGAATACGGAAGAAACATTGGACGGGTAAACGTAAAAGACGGGCATTTTGATTTTTTATTAAAAGCACGTGAGGAGTTGCGCTATCCCTCTTTTCAGCGTGGGACGGACTGGCTTTACTATGCCGCCAGTAACACGGGCATCTATAATATTTACCGCTTTAATTTGAAAAGTGGCGTAAGGGAATTATTGACCAATGTAAGCGGCGGCGCCTTTATGCCTACGGTAGATCAAAACGGCGCCTTGGTTTACAGCTTGTACGATAGCCTGGGTTATAAAATTTATAGCATCGAAAAGCCGCAAAAAATCGATCCGTCACTCGCAGTTTATGACCCGGATTACTTAAAGAATATCCCCAAAAAAACGTTCAATGATGATGTTGTGCCGCACTATGAGGTGAAACCGTACAAACCGGCTTTTACCAATACACTGATCCTGCCCCGGTTATTAGTGGACTATGGCACCGTTAAACCGGGATTCTATGTGGCTAAATCGGATGTGCTCGATAAATTGAATTTTGTCGCCGGTGCGGCCATGAATACAGATTTCGATTATGATCTCTACGCCTATGCCAATTACACGAATTTCATGCCCGAGATATTTCTGGAAGCCTATAACTCAAATGCCAATATCAACGATACCCTTTCCATAAATCGTGGATATATCGCCCGTGGTCAACGGAATGTCAATTTCAATTTACTACAATTTAGCGCCGGGCTGAATTTTCGTCTCTCTGAAAAAACGGATATTAGTCTGGCCTGGGTTTTTAGTCGCTACTCCGCCAAATTGGACCCCGTAACGATCAAGTCCCCGGTGGAGTCATTTTATATTCCGACCATCCGCTATGATTATTTGCATGGTCAATCCATTCAGCTCAAATACCGTATGGATCATCTTGGTGAGGACCGCTTTGCCGATATCAACCCTTCTGCCGGTTATTTTCTCTTTTTAAAATACGCACATGAATCGAATGATTTTTTGCAGGGTTTTTCCACGAACCGTCAACTTGGTCTGGAAGATTTCAAGAACTACAGTTATAATAGCATTGAATTAAGTGGCGAATATTATCTGAAAAACCCCTTGTTGCCCTCGCATGCATTTGGCTTTAAAGTAAACGGCGGTTATATCGACCGGCCGGTGGACAGCTTCTTTAACTTTTTTGCCGGGGGATTGATTGGTCTGAGAGGGTATCCTTTTTACAGTATTGAAGGCCGCCAGAAGCTGATCATGCAAATGAGTTACCGCTTTCCGCTCAGTCAAAATCTGGATTGGCGGTTTGGCCATGTTAGTTTTGACAAATTATATTTTGGTACTTTTTTTGAACTTGGTGACGCTTTTAACAGTTCAAATCCCGTAATAAAAAATTTCAAACAGGATGTCGGGGTCGAATTACGCTTAGACAGCTTTTCGTATAACATGTTCCCGACCCGTTTATTTTTTCAGGCCGCGTGGCCGTTACAAGAGGTTGTAAACCGGGGCGTTACGTATCCTCGCACCTGGCGCTATTATTTTGGTATCTTGTTTGATTTTGATCTGCGTGAACGGATGGACAGCGCGCTTGGGAGCCATTTTACTTTGTAGTTTTTTCTGAAAGGTTTTACAATGTTAAAATATCAAATTTTTCTTGTCTGTATTTTGTGGGGGTTGCTGCAGGCGGGAAACCCGATGGGACAGCGTTTCAATTTAACAGCGTCGCCATCATCCGGGCAATGGACGCAAGGGCAGGATCATAAAAGTGCGCAAAATGGTCTCACATATAATTCGGACAAATACCGGCTGGTACGTCTTGCGCTGTCACAGAGTGGCATGCAAACCATGACATTGCCAGAGAAAAAATCACCGGTAAAAGCCGCCTTCTTATCGGCATTGCTCCCCGGTGCAGGGCAGTATTACAGCAAATCATTTTGGAAAAGTGCGGTGTTTGCCGCCATTGAAGTGGGCGCCATTACCGCATACATACATTACAATAACAGCGGCGATAGCAAGGACCGGCAGATGCGCTTGCTGGGCGATACACAATGGAGCGAACAACGCTACTGGAGTAAGGTGTATATGTTGGCCCAACAGGCAAATAAGTGGGATTACTCTGCCTTGCAGGTTGGAGCAGATGGTGTAATTAGCGCTGCTTCATATAACCAGACCACAATCAACCATTTGCGCGAGGTAGAGGTACAGGGTGGTTTTCCCGGTTTTACACACGAGCTTCCCCATACAAAGACCCAGCAATATTATGAAATGATTTATAAATATTTAGATCAATTTGGCGCAGGCTGGAACGAAGTTGGAACAGATTGGACGTATTATGACAGTTATGCCAGTCTGGATCATTTATTGCCCAATTTGTCGCGCTATAAAAAAATCCGTAATGAAAGTAATGACCTTTACCGGGTGGCGTTTTATGCCAGCGTTTCGATTTTGGCCAATCACATTATAAGCGCACTTGAAGCGGCATATTCATTACATAAAAAAAATAAGGGACTTCAGTATTCCCTGCATAGCAGCACCACCTATTATGCCGGTAATTATATACCGGAATTAGGTTTGGCGATAAGTTGGTAGAACAGGGAACCACGAACGGTGCAGGATGTTGGCCGTTTATAGATTGAAAATGAATATGCTGTGTTTTTTACTAAATTTTTATAAACTGTTTACCATAGGTTTTTAATTTTCACTTTTAATGACACTATCATGGGTTTTGGAATGAATAAAATTTTGATCATTATCCTGTTGCTATTAACCGGCGCCTCGGGCATTTTTGCGCAGCAGGCTTTGAAGCTTGATTATGCACCCCGTTGGTCTGTGAAGCATCCCGTTGTTATGGAACGGGTGGCCAAACCAACGCTTTTCCTGCCACCGAAAAAAAGGAATGCAAAGGTTTCTGTGGGTAAGGCCTTGTTGTTTAGCCTGATCGTTCCGGGAGCAGGTGAATATTATGTGGGCAATACCTTTTATGCCAAAACATTTTTTGGGATTGAAATTGCCGCAATCGCAGGCATGTGGGCCAACAACGTGTATCACCAAAGCCTGGTGGATGATTATCAAAGTTATGCAGTCTTGCACGCCGGTGTAAACGGGGCGGGGAAAAATGAAAAATATTGGGTAAACCTTGGTAAATTTGACGATATCCAAACCTATAATGAACGACGCTTAAACCAACGCAGGATCAATGATATTTATGCCGAAACAGCGGAGAACAGTTGGCGTTGGGATTCCGTGGACAACCGTTTTTATTATGATTTTAAACGTATCAAGGCTGCGGGGGTGAAAAATCGTAATTCCTATTTTTTCTCGGCCATATTGATCAATCATTTAGTAAGCACCATAAACGCGGTACGACTGGCACGCGGGCATAACAGGTCGCTCGGTGCTTCGGCGTCGAAGCTGAAAGTAACTTTTTTGGGTTACCGTGCCAATGACCGTTTCTTTGGTATTGCGTTGCGTAGCCAATTTTAGCATGCGGGTTTTACTGACCGGCGCCAGCGGATATATTGGCGCTTATTTGCTTCGTCACCTGCCTCGCGATGTACGTTTGACCCTTGGTCGGCACAGCACCCTGCCCGAACAGCAAAATCCCGATTTAAAGATGATCCATCTTGATTTAAACCTGCCCATCGCGTCTCAGTTAAAAAAGCTGAAATTTGATTGTGTGATCCATGCCGCGGCCATGGCCAACCTGCAGACGTGCGAAAACAATCCGGATAAATGCATGCGTATCAACTACCAGGCCAGCCTGGAATTAGCGGAATATTGCCAGGCTACCGATAGCGCCTTTGTCTTCTTGTCCACGGATATCATTTTCTCGGGGAAACATGCCCCTTATGCAGCAGCGGATGTTGCTCATCCGCTCAATACCTATGGCCTGTCCAAAAAAATGGCGGAGGACGCCATCCGTAAGGGGTGTTCAAAGGCGGCGATCCTACGTTTGGCTCTTGTGCTTGGACGTGGTTTAAATGGAACAATCAATTTTCTGGATTGGTTTAGCGGCCGTCTCAGCCGTTTTGAAAAAGTACCATTGTTCAAGGACGAAATCCGTACACCGCTGTGGGCGGATGATGTTGCCCAAACCATCTGGATAGTTGCAGCCGGGAAAATTAACGGGACACATCATCTGTGTGGGGACAGGGTTTTCAACCGCTATGAATTGGGACGGTTATTGGCCGAAGAATTATCCGCCGATCCGGATTTATTATATGCCGATACGTATAAAAGCGCCCGATTAAAACGCCCGGCAAATGTGTCCATGCTGGCGGGCGACGTCATCCCGGCTTTTTCGTTTGATGCGGGTATTAAAAAATATTTCAAAGGTAGCGCACATGAATGAACGTCGGGCGGCCTTCAATGTTTTGCTTAAATTTGCCAATACGCATAAGCGGCTTGATGATTTGTCCCGCTCAATTATGACGGGGGAAAATCTGACAACCGTGCAATTACGGTTGTTTCGCCAGCTAACCTCCGGTGTGATTCGGCATAAGAATTTTTTGGATTGGCAAATACGCGGACTTTACAAAGGACGTTTTAACCGTCTTGATAGTCGCTTACTTGTAATATTGCGTATGGGGATTTTTGAACAGACTTTTCTCGAAAATATCCCTTCGTATGCTACGTTGGATGAATATGTTTCCCTAACACGAAAGGTTGTAAAAACATCCAGGGCGCCGGGGTTGGTAAATGCCATATTGCGCGGGTTTTTAGAGAAGGGTGCAAATAATAATTATCCGGAAACGATGGATGACATCGAAAAAATGACGCATAGATATTCCTTCCCACGATGGATGATCGAACGATGGGTTTCCACATGGGGCAGTGATGAAACCAAAAAATTATGCGCTGCTTTTAATCAGCCGCCCCGTTTTACCATTCGTGTAAATCGATCAAAAATTGATATCGACAGCTTTCTTAAGCTTTTGACCGAACGGGACGTACACTATTTGCCCTCGGATATATCGCCGCTGCATTTTAGGGTGGAGAGTGTTCAGATGCTTGTCGCCGCAGGATATTTTGAACAAGGGTTGTGTTCGGTGCAAGATGAAAGTGCGGCCATACCGGTTCAGTTGCTTAAAGTATCTGCCGACGATGTTTTCCTGGATGTGTGTGCGGCCCCCGGCGGAAAATTTACACAGGTCATGGAGGATATCAACCCACCGGCCCTGGCCGTTGCCCTGGACAATAACCTAAAACGCCTGTTAAAGGTAGATGAAAACTTGAAACGTTTGGGACTAAACGGTTACTGCGTGCTTGGTGATGCTCAAAATTTACCGTTTAAGGCGGGTATCTTCAGTAAGGTACTAATTGATGCGCCTTGTTCAGGTCAGGGGGTAATTCGCAAACACCCCGATATAAAATGGCGGCGTAGCGTGGAAGAAATCGAAGAGTTTTCAAATCTGCAAAAACAGATTTTACAATCCGTTCCGCGGGTTGTGGCCAAAGACGGGGCGATCGTTTACAGTACCTGCAGCATCGATCCGGATGAAGATGAAGCTGTTCTGGATGTAACCACTTCTGCCGGGATGCAGATACAGGCAATAAAGGATGCACGCTGGCATCCGTTTGTTTCGCAAGGAAAATATATACGGAGTTTTCCTTCCATGCATAATATGGATGGAAGTTTTGCCGTGCTTATGAAAAAATAATGCTATCCAATATCCGCAGAAAGAATTTTCCCTTGTTATGAATGAGCTTGAAGATGCAACCGCCGAAGCTTATTGTTAAGATAAAACATGTTTATAGCACGATATATGCCACTCGAAGGAGTGATTAAAAATGCACTAAAGATAAATTTTTAATTTATTCGTATTTTATTTACTTTACCAAGCTTTGATAAATACTCTTTGGCAAGGGCTTTTTTTTGCTAATATTGCCGGCTTGCCGTATATTTAGCGGTCATAATCGATTGTATGGAATGCTGAAATGCTGGAAGAATTATCTGGAAAACTGGAATCGTCCCTTCGGAAACTTCGCGGATATGGCAAGTTAACCGAAAAAAATATCGCCGATGCATTAAAAGAAATCCGTCGTGCGCTATTGGAAGCGGATGTAAATTATAAGGTCGTAAAAGATTTTATACAATCCGTCCAGGAAAAGGCGATTGGGAAAGAAGTACTGACGAGCATTACCCCGGGGCAGATGATCGTTAAAATCGTTAACGATGAGATCGTCAATCTGCTTGGTACTTCAACGACTCAACTCAAATCAGCCGGGATTCCCCCAACGATAATAATGATCACAGGTTTACAGGGCTCCGGTAAAACAACCTTTTCGGCCAAGCTTGCCGGTTTTCTTCAAAAAAGAGGCCAAAAACCCATGCTTGCCGCGTTGGATGTTTATCGTCCCGCCGCCATCCAACAGTTGCGTGTGTTGGGCAAAAGCATTAATGTACCCGTTTATGACGAGGGTATAGGAGATCCGGTGACAATCGGTTTTAATGCGGTTGCCGAGGCCAGGCGCAATATGTGTGATGTGGTAATAATGGATACCGCGGGCCGTTTGCATGTCGATGAGCAAATGATGCGCGAACTGATAAATGTAAAAAATCGCGTACGGCCGCATGAAATATTGTTTGTTGCGGATGGGATGACGGGCCAGGATGCCGTAAATACCGCGAGCGAATTTACGAACCGTCTTAATTATGATGGAATTGTGCTTACCAAAATGGACGGTGATACCCGTGGTGGGGCGGCCTTGTCCATGCGTGCGGTTACCGGTAAACCGATAAAGTTTTTTAGCGCCGGTGAAAAACTCAGCGCCATAGAGCAGTTTTTCCCGGAACGAATGGCCTCCCGTATTTTAGGGATGGGCGATGTCCTTTCCTTTGTGGAAAAAGCACAGGAAACTTTTGATGAAGACAAAGCCGCACGGCTCGAAGAAAAGCTCCGGCGGAATGATTTTAATCTGGAAGACTTTTACGATCAGTTACAACAAATAAAAAAAATGGGATCATTGGAAAATTTATTGGGGATGATTCCCGGAGTAGGCAATCAGCTTAAAAACGCTAAAGTTGATCCAAAAGCGTTTACCCGTACCGAGGCAATCATCAATTCGATGACGGTAGATGAGCGGCACAAACCGCAAATCCTTAATAGCAGCCGTCGGAAACGCATTGCGCGGGGCAGTGGTACACGTGTGCAGGATATAAATCAGCTTATGCGGCAATTTGAGCAGATGCGGAAAATGATAAAACAAATGAAAGGCAAGCCTAAACGCGGTATGCGTGGTTTGCCGCTTAATTTTTCATAAATTGGAGGTTTAGTTTGGCTGTAAAGATAAGATTACGCCGGATGGGCAAGAAAAAACACCCGTTCTATCGTATAGTTGCAACCGATAGCCGTGCCGCAAGAGATGGACGGTTTATCGAGATGGTTGGTACTTATGACCCGGTTGCCACACCACATATTGTAAATTACAAGGAAGACCGTATCCTTTATTGGTTGTCCGTTGGGGCTCAGCCGACAGATACCGTCAGAAGTTTATTCCGTGGAAAAGGTTTGTGGCTTAAATGGACGCTTATAAAGCAAGGCGCCGATGAAGCGAAAATAGCCGCTGAGCTTGAAAACTGGCAAAATGCCCAGGACGAAAAAGCGAAACGCGCCGAAGCCCAAAAAGTACAGGCAGCCAAAGAAACCGAAAATGCAAAAGCCAAAACAGCAAGTGAGACAAAAAAAGCTGAAGAAGCAGAAGCCAAAGCCAAGGCTGAACAAGCCGAAGCCGAGGCCAAAGTAGAAGAAGCGACGGCAAAGGCAGATGATACAACTGCTGATAATGTTGCTGAGAATGCCGAAGAAAAAGCATCTGACGAATAACTGGTTCCAAAAGGATTCTGTTCGCAAAAGGTTTACTTAATTAGGAGGCATTTTGTTATGAAGGAATTTGTTGAATTCATCGCGAAGCACCTGGTGGACAAGCCCGACGAAGTAGGCGTGTCTGAAGTAGAAGGTGAGCGTGTCACGGTTTATGAATTGCGTGTCGGGGATGGTGATCTCGGCAAAGTAATCGGTAAACACGGACAAACTGCCAAATCAATTCGTACTCTTTTAGCGGCGGCCGCGGCAAAAGGCGGCAAACGGGCCGTGCTCGAAATACTTGAATAATCTTTTGTAGGTTTTATGTTTCTTATCGGCAGGGTTTTAAAACCCCAGGGGTTAAAAGGGGAAGTGAAAATTAAAATTATTTCTTCTTTCCCGGACCGTTTTTTATCATTAAAAAAGGTCTTCTGGGAATTGCCCGGGCCTGCGGAAACAGAAATCGAGACGGTGCGTGTACAAGCGGGTTTTGCCTTTATCAAGTTCGTCGGGATAAACAACCGAAACGATGCCGGAAGGCTGCGGGATAAAGAACTTTTTATACCGGAAGATGCCCTGCATAAGCTTGACGAAAATAGTTTTTATTTGCACGAACTCACGGGTCTGGATGTTGTTAATCGGAACGGTGAAAAGATTGGCGTCCTAAAATCGGTGGAAAGTTACCCTGCCAATGATGTCTTTGTTGTTCAAAGAACCGGAGGAACGGAAGTTTTGATTCCTGCTGTAAAAGAGATTATTGATCAGGTGGATATACCATCTGCCAAAATTATCGTTAATCAAATAGATGGTCTTTTGGATTAGTTCATTGATATGCGTATTGATATAATCACCGGTTTCCCGGATATTCTCTCCGTGCCTTTAAACGCCAGCATGATAGGCAAGGGCGTTAAAAAAGGGGCGGTTTCGTTTCAGGTGCATAACCTGCGTGATTTCACACACGACCTCCACCGGACAATTGATGATTATCCTTATGGTGGCGGCCCCGGGATGGTTTTAAAGCTGGAACCGATCGTGGAATGTTTACAGGCTATTGATCGGGACGCCCCGTTGCAGGATGCGGATATTCTGTTGCCGACGCCACAGGGGGTGCCTTTTGTGCAAGCACATGCCACGGAGTTGAGCCTTAAGTCTCATCTCGTTTTTATATGCGGCCACTACAAAGGGATAGATGAGCGGATTTATGATTTATACCCGGTGCGTGAATTTTCGATAGGCGATTATATTCTTAGTGCGGGAGAAATTGCGGCACTCGTTGTAATTGATTCCATTGTGCGTTTGCTGCCCGGTGTTTTAAAAGATATTGAGTCCGCCTGGACAGATTCTTTTTCGGAAGAGTTGTTGGACGCACCGTATTACACCCGGCCTGAAGAATGTATGGGGCTTAACGTACCGGCAGTATTGTTATCGGGCAACCACAAAGAAATCATTGCCTGGAAAGAAAAAAAACGCATAGAAAGAACAAAACAAAAAAGACCGGATTTATATCAGAAATACTTAAAAACACAATAAAATTGGGAATAAGAGACGATGGATATTTTACATCAGGTTACTGCGGACCAGCTAAAGACGGATAACCCGGATTTCCGGCCCGGCGATACGCTTGCAGTACAAGTTCGCGTTGTAGAAGGCGAAAAAGAGCGTATTCAGCTATTTGAAGGAGTTTGTATTAAAATGCATGGCGGTGGTATTACCCGTACCTTTACCGTGCGCAAAATCTCGCATGGGGTTGGCGTCGAGCGTATTTTTCCGCTTCATTCTCCACGTATTGCAGGCATCAAGGTGCTTCGTCGTGGAAAAGTGCGCCGTGCAAAATTGTATTATCTTCGTGAGCGACGTGGTAAAGCCGCGCGCATCAAGGAAAAATAGAATTTTTTAGTCTCAAAAAGGGCCGTTGTTTATGATTGGCCCTTTTTTGTCTTTATAACAACGGTACCGTATGGGTTTTTGTCCCAGGCTCCTGCAATGGTCCTGGGTATGAAACGGGCTTCAATATCTGGAAAGAGAATTGTTGCATTCAGGATTTCCAGCTTTAGTAAATTGTTTTTTATCTTAATTGGCATTTTTGTTCTTTTGAGCTGTGGCCTCTTTTATGATTAAAACCACCCTTTACCTAATTCTGTACAGTCTTCTGATCGGCTGCGCATCACGCGGTATGCCCGGAGGAGGCCCGCGGGATACGACGGCGCCCCGGGTTATGGCAACAAACCCGGCGGCTTCATCCGTAAATGTCGATGGGATCAAGGATTTCCATATCCGCTTTTCCGAGGACATGAATGAATCTTCAGCGGTTAATAAGATATATCTCTCGCCGCCGCTTAAAATTAAGATGAGCTGGTCATCGGCAGATGAACTTGTTCTTTCCCCCGATGAAAAACTGCTTTCCAACCAAACTTATGTAATTACCCTGGGACGGGATTTAAGTGATCTGCGTGGCAATAAAATGGCCGCCAGTTTTCAATTGGCCTTTTCAACCGGACCCAAAATTGATACAGGTTCTGTTTCCGGCAAGGTGTTTGATCTAAATAAAAACAAAAGTATCGCTGTCTTTGCATATCCTGTAAGCGGGAAGGGTACCGTTCTACTGGATACAACCGCACGGTATATCTCACAAAGCGGCGCAAATGGCTCTTTCCGGATCAACTTTATGCGCTTTGGCGTATATCGTTTTTTTGCCGTTGATGATCAGAACAACAATCATAAAATCGATGCCGCATTCGAATCCGTAGGCGTACCTGCGCATGATGTGTCAATCGATTCCCTAACCCCTTCCTATGACGGCCTCAATTTCCGTTTGACCCATATTGATACGACTGCGCCGCGGATAACCCGTTTGCAGGTTGTCTCGGATATAAAAATAAAGGCATATTTATCCGAAGAAGTCTTTCTTGCCCCTGATATGGATATTAGTGTTAGCGATAGTATATCAAAGCAACGGAAAAAAATTGTTTTACTGGCGAAAGACCCCAAAGATAATAATATACTGGATATTTTTACCGAGCCGCTGGATAGCTCCCGTGTGTATCGTCTTAATGCAACGGCATTGACCGATAGCAGTGGTAATTATGGGCCGGCAACGACGCAATTTATCCGGGCCCGTGGCAGAACATCACCGGATAGTTTGAAATTACTAAAAACTCTTCCAGCCGATAGTTCTATGAATAATACACCATGGACGCGGCTAAAATTTTATTTTTCCACACCATTAAAAACGGACGCTTTGAATAACAGGCTTATCTTAAAATCAGAAAAAGGCGATACCGTTTCCGGTCGGATTTCACGCGAGAGCGAAACCGCTTTCGGATTTTTGCCCCGGCGCCGTCTGGGATTTGATGCCTGGTACACTTTTAGTTTAAAACTTAGTGGTCTGGAAGATGTTTTTGGTCAATTGTTTCCCGATTCGCTGCTGCGAGGCGCGTTTAAAACAAAGAGTAGCGACGAGTATGGCAGTATGAGTGGGACGATTTGGGCGGATACATCAATCCACGGTCCGTTGCTGCTTACGGTCCATGCGCTGCAAGGGGCTTATAAGCAACAGGTTAAAGCTTCACAAGACATGTCTTTTAGCTTTCCCTATTTGCCCGATGGATCATATCGCCTGTCAGCCTTTGCAGATGTTGACAGCAACCAGGTATATTCTATGGGTAATTTGTTTCCGTTTGAATTTTCTGAACCATTTGTATTTGCCCCCGATACGGTAAAAATCAGAAAACGATGGGAAACAACCGACGTGCGGGTCGATTTTTCGCGATCAAAATAAGTCTAATAATTTTTAACTTGCCATGCTCCCCTTATCTTTTTATAAAGTTCAGGCTACCGGAAATGATTTTATTGTTCTTGATGGCCGGGATTTAAATGGTGCTCATCTGAGCGCCAAACAGATTCAGTTTTTGTGTGACAGACATTTTGGAATTGGGTCTGATGGACTTATCATACTTTCCTTGGGCCAGGGGGGCCCCTACCGTTTTGTATATTACAATGCCGATGGTTCCCGTGGGGCAATGTGTGGAAACGGCGGGCGCGCAGGGGTTTTAATGGCGCAACGTTTTGGATATATCCCTAAAAGTGGGGATATAAGATTTTTAGCAGATGATGGCTGGCATCTGGCCCAAAAATTGTCCGGGAATGAGGTCCGGGTTACCCTAAACATTACAGGTGTGCCAGTTTCCATCGATTCAGCCTCTCTTGGCCTGGAGATTGATGTTCGGCATATCTATAAGGTAAATACAGGCGTGCCTCATCTGGTCCTGATTTTGGCTCAGGCGCCGGCCGATAAGGATCTTTTAGAATTAGGGCCCCGGCTGCGTTATCACCCGCGTTTTACCCCCCAGGGATGTAACATAAATTTTTTATGGCAGGAAAATACAAGTTGGTCGCTGCGAACCTATGAGCGTGGGGTCGAGGCGGAAACGTTGTCCTGCGGAACGGGTATTGCGGCCTGCGGGCTGGCACTTGGTCAAATAGGACTCGATCTGCCGGCGGGTGTTGGTTTTTCTGCCTTGGGTGGCAAATTGGGTTTTAAAAAAGAAAAGGATTTATATTGGCTCAATGGGGCGGTGGCGATTGTCTGCAAAGGGGATGTTGAAATACCGCTTTGATGCGCCAATTAATATCCATGGATAAATCAATTTGATTAAAGATTTGTAATGTGAATAATTGCGTGTAAATTTATCTATTCAAGAAGGGTGTTGCCGCTTTATCATTTTTGATTAAAGCAAGGCAATTTATTTTAATCAAAGGCGGGCCCTTTTCGGTAAATTATAAAATTGCGATTTTGGAGCCGATGTCGAATTACTTTAAAGTGGCATTCTGAACGGAGTCGCCAAAGTTATAAAAGGAGA
>CAYWBI010000027.1:8259-28944 GCA_964456445.1 uncultured Calditrichaceae bacterium | reverse complement strand
TAGTTAATACTCCAGGCGATGTAGTGCAACCGACGATATATTCATGTCGTCTCCTATATTAATCCTGACGAGTAAGAGTGATGAAATTGACAAGGTGCTTCTTTTCGAACTTGGCGCCGATGACTATGTGACCAAACCACCGGGCATTCATGAATTGTTGGCTAGGGTGAAAGCTTTATTACGCCGGTCTTCGGGGGGGACACAAAAAATAAATTCATATTCTTTTGGCGATATTTCGCTTGATTTTAAACGAATGGAGGCTTTTAAAAACAATAAGCCGGTAAAACTTTCAACAAAAGAGTTTGAAGTAATACGTTTCTTAATTGAACATGAAGGCGAAGTTGTCACCCGGGACCAGTTGTTAAATGAGGTTTGGGGATATGATATTTTCCCAACCACACGGACCGTTGACAATTTAATTTTAAACCTGCGTAAGAAAATTGAAAATAATCCCAAAAAACCTGTTCATTTATTAACCATGCACGGCGCCGGTTATAAATTTTTACCGTTACAATTTGATGACGCTGTGTAAATAACCCGCTTCAAAAACCCTTTGCAAGCATAGACACCTTTAAAAAATTTAACATATCAAACCGTAAATAATAAATATGTATTGTGTTTGATACATATCTTTTACAACCGACTTACATTTCCCTGACATTCCCCCATTCACATACACTAGATTGTTTATGACTTTGAAAATCCGACAATTAGTATATAAAACTATAGAAAAGACTCATTACCTGGTAGATTAAAATGGCGTCACTATTCCCATTTACAATTATTATATTCATGAACATCTTTAGTGCTATGGGCAATCAAAATATTTTGGCACCGACAGACGATAAAGCACCCATTGATTCAGTATTTGATATGCAACTAACTACCGGTTTAGACTACGTCCTCCAAAGCCGCTTTGTGGAAGCAATCACCCTCTTCAACAAATTGGAAAAGCAATTCCCAAATCATCCTGCTCCCAATTTTTATAAAGTTGCAGTGTATCAAAGTTGGATGCTTACATATCGTTTTAATGCATTTCAAGAAGAATTAATCAATAACACAGAACTTACTATCGAAAAGGGAAGAAGATTATTAGAAAAAAATAATGATCCCTGGCTTAATTTTTATGTAGGCGGAGCATATGGGTACAGGGCGCTACATCTTTTTCGTCAGCATAATTGGATTAGTGCCTATTTCGACTCAGAAGCAGGAATTAATAATTTTCTTACCGCTTTAGAAAAATGGCCCAACTTATATGATTGTTACTATGGGTTAGGGGTCTATAATTATTGGCGCACAGCAAAATCAAAATTTCTCAGTTTTCTGATGTTTTGGATGAAGGACAAACGACAGCTTGGTTTGCAACAGTTAGAAATTTCCATCAAAAAAGGTCGCTACTGCCCCGTTGATGCAACCCATGGGTTAATAATTGCTTATTATGATTATGGAGATTATTCACGCGCATTGGAATTTAATAAAAGAGCCATGAAAATCTGTGATCCTCCGTCCTTACCGGCGCTGTATATGCATGGCCGTTTGATGGCGATTTTCGGAAAATGGCCAGATGTTCAAAGTACATTCCAGGAAATTCTAAAAAGACTGGTAGTTCAACCATATCAGTCGATCAGTTATATGGTGGAATGCAAATACTGGATTGCTAAAGCATTAAAAAAACAATCGCGGTTAAAAGAGGCCAACAAACTCGTGATACAGGCTTTGGTTCAAAGTAAAAACTGGATAAAGGAGAAGGAACTGGAAAATCCATTTGAAGACTTCGACACCATAATTGATATGCTAAATCAGCTTCATGAGAGTCTGGAGAAAAATATTGTTCAATAAAATTTAAATACTCAAATTTAAAGTGATATGGGCGGATCAATGATGCAACAACATATTTTGTGTAAATGTAATATAAAATATTTTTTCTTATTGGTCTTGTTCTATTCATCTTTTTTTAGACTTGCCAATGCAGGCTCTTTTGATTCCACAAAAACTGAAATATCTTTTAGTGCCTTTCCGATAATAATGTATGATTCGGATACCGGTTTTGGGTTTGGTGGTAAAATGATTTTTAAAAATTATTACCAAAATGATGAATCATTTGACCTAATTTTATTTTGGAGCACCAAAGGGGAACAGTGGTATAAGTTTACTTATTCCGTACCGGATTTTGAACTAAGACAGGGTAAAGCATACCCGTGGGCCTTGGATATTAATATTGAATATTTAAAGATCATAAATAGTAACTTCTTTGGAGTTGGCAATAATACACCTGATAATGATTTCGCTTTTACAAATGAAAATCTAAATTTATCAATCGACCTGAGCCATGCCTTTAGCCCAACACTTATTCTGGGCGTAAGCTATAATCTTGCCCTCATTAGTCTTTATGATTATCAGGATTCAAATACATTATTAAACAAAAATACATCAGGAATTGGTGAGTCGCATCTTGCCGAACTGCGGTTTGATTTAAAGCACGACAGCAGGAACAGCCAGATAAATCCATCAAAGGGCCATAAAATTACAATGCAATATATCTTATCTAGCTCAATGTTTTATAGCAAATGGACATATAAAATACTTGGCTTTGAGTCAGCTATATACAAATCTGTTTTGAAAAAACATATATTGGCCGCACGTCTTTTTATACAAACTTTATCCGGGAGACCTCCCATACAGGCATTAAGCACTATCGGAGGAGGCTGGACTGCCCGTGGATATAAGGTTGATCGGTTTAAAGACAATGCTTTATCACTCATCTCACTGGAATATCGTTTTCCTATTTTTAAACAACTCGGTGGTGTTGTTTTTGAAGATATGGGTCGTGTTTATAACAGTTTTAAATATTTGTCTGTAAAAGACTGGCACATGGATAGCGGTCTTGGCCTGCGCTACTATCTGGATAATTTTGTTGTGCGCATGGACGTTGGATTAAGCAACGAAGGCGTCCGAATTTATTTTAATTTTGGTCATGTTTTTTAAACTATTGAGTTTTGAATAAAACACCATTACATCATCAAAAACTACATTTAAATCATTTTAACTCAAACCACAATACGGAGACACGATATGGGCAAATTAAAATATGCTATCATTACTTTGATGATATTTACAATCATCGGATGTGAAGCAGTTTATATTTCACATCCGCTTGGTGATAAGCCTGTCAAACTAGATGCAAAAAATTGGGAAGGCACATGGTTGCATAAAGATGGAATTCTTGTGACCAAAATACTGGATAGCGAAAAAGGCTTGTTGAATATCGCATGGATTGAGAATTCAAATGACAAGTTGAATTTCGAGACCGAAAAAGTCTGCATCCGAGAATCCGCTGGGCATATGTTTTGGAACAAGAAGGATAAAGATCAAAGCAGAGATGATTCAACTGCTTCGCATAAAGACAGATATGTGTGGGGTAAAATCAAAAGAATCGGCCACCAGATAATTCTATGGTACCCGGATATCGATACATTCAAAAACCTGGTAGGCAAAGGAACACTTCCGGGAAAAATCGATAATGGCAGTGTAATATTAGATGACCTGAACCCGAAACAATTGAAGATGTTTATAGCCAAAACAGAAGCTTTGCTATATGATCAGAATATACCGTTCGCTTTAATTCTACTTTCCGAATAGCAACCAATATGATCGGTTTAAGAATACAATACCGTGAACAATCATTCGTAAATCTAAAATCAAATGACAAAATTTAAACAAATGTCTTACATGCTTATGACATACGCATTTAAAATAATGTTATCATAGATCAAACCCTATCAATGGGGATTAGAGATACTCCTTTTAACAAGGATGATCGATAATTTATTAATCTTTCAATTTTTATAGGAGGTATCATTATGTTTAGATTTAAGTATTTATTTCTTATTTTGATTATCCCATGGTTCCTGTTTTCATGCACGGAGAACGAACCATTGGCACCGGAAACGGTTCAGGCCAAGCCGTACAATTCCGATCTTGAGGCCTTTAATAACCTTGCAAAAGGCAATAACAATAATGGTCTCAGAGTTATGACCCGCAATATTTATGTAGGATCGGATGTGGATATTGTACTTGGAGCGGATGACCCGGCTCAGGTGCCCATATTAGTAGCACAGGTTTTTCAGGGACTCATCGCTACAAATTTCCCGGAACGGGCTGTCTCTCTGGCAAAAGAAATAGCCTTGACCAAACCGCATCTTATTGGCCTACAAGAAGTGTCCCTGCTGCGCATACAATCACCTGGAGACGCCGTTATCGGAGGAACAGTTCCGGCAGTAGATACATTGATGAATTATCTGGAAATTTTCATGAAGACCCTGGATTCTTTTGGATTAAAATATAAAATTGCAGGAAAAATCCAGAATTTTGATGTGGAAATGCCTATGTTAACAGGCAACAATCCACTGACATTTGATGATGTTCGCTTAACAGATTTTGACATTGTACTTGTTCTGGATGAAGTGCAGGTGAGCAATGTTTCGGAAAGAAATTACCAGGTAAACCTTCCCATTCCGGATCTTGGGATTGAGATAACACGCGGCTATATTGCGCTGGACGCCAGGGTTGGCAGAAAAACCTACCGTTTTGCAAATACACATTTAGAGTCATTTTATCTGCCGGTTCGGAATGCACAGGCCCAGGAGCTAACGGCTGCATTAGATAATTCACCATATCCAATAGTATTGCTTGGGGATTTTAACTCGCCTGCCCCTTTGGGTGAAACATATCAATATGTTCTATCCCAGGGATATGTCGATACATGGACTCAAAATGCCCTGGACGACAGCCCGGATGGCTTTACTTTTGGACATGATCCGGATCTGCTAAACCCGGAAGCACATTTTTCCGAACGCATCGATCATATTTATGTTAAGAATAATTCAAGTCCCAAAATTAATTTTCCGGATCTCGTTATTTCTGTTGTAGTTGGGGACGAACAATTTAACAGGACGCCTTCCGGTCTGTGGCCATCCGATCATGGCGGCGTCGTGGCAAGATTGCGTATTGCATCTGAGCAGGCACCCTATTTTTCTCAATCCGGCAATTAAAAAGTTTTTTTCAAAACAATATTAAAGACGATTGAGCCGTTTTCGCTTAACATTATCTGATTGCAACCATGCTGATACACTGGTTTTTTGAAACGCTTTCTTTGGTAAAAAGGGGGCGTTTCAACCCTGTGAAGTAAAATAAAAGGGGAGCCGACATATGAAATTTTTATTAATGATTTTAATACCTATATATTTATTCTCACAAGTTAAGATTTATCCAGATACAATTGTTTCGGTTAAAAAAGAAAGATTTCCTTGTACAATTACGTCCATTGATCAATCAGTCATTAACCTAAAATATGGTAAAGACAAAACTGGTTATATATTTTTGCATGGAATAGAAAAAATATCATTTGATTCACTTGGAATTATTTTTACGCGCAATTCCGGATTTATTACTGATATTTATTTGCTGCAAGATATTCTTAAAAGTAGAGCTAAAACATCAACGCCCACTTCAAACTCGCTTTTGACCCCAAAAAGCATTTGGAAGCTCACCCTTTCCAACCATGATGTATTTTCCCGAATAATTCTAAAAAATCTTGACAAAGATTCCTTGGTTTTTTCTAGAGTAAAAAAAACAAACCGTATTTCTGTTGACTCCATAGATACAATGAGAAAAATTGGAAAATCAAACTTTTGGGAAGGGGCCGTTATAGGGTCTGCTTTGGGAGTGGCCGTGGGTGTCATGTTATCTGGTTCAACCTCTTCAGAAACGCCAAAGAGAGCAAAGGGTGGTGGTAATGAATTTGGCAATCTCTCACTTCGTTTAAATCCTGTAGATGAAGGAATAGCGGGAGCGGTCGGGGGTGCATTGGGCGGCTTTCTTATTGGCGGAGTGATCGGATCCATGTACAGTAGTGATCTGGTCTATGACTTGCATAATAAAAGCAAGGCGGAAAAACTAAAACTTATCAAGTATATACTCATCAAGCAACACTAAAATCGAATAAAGCTCTAAAAACAAATGTATTTCTCCGTGAAAACTAATCATATGGTAAAAAAAAGGGCAATTTTGTACAATGAGATATTTATTGTTTTTTTTGATGCCTGCGTTTTTATTTTCGCAGACTAACAACTTCCCGGATACGATTTTTACAGTCAATGGCCTTGCACACTCTTGCCGTATCACCGACCTCAATCTATCTATCGTAAAGCTAAATTCGGTTACCGGAAGTAAAACTTCGATAGGCATGGCTGGAATAAAAAAAATATATGTTGATACGCTGGGTATTGTATATACCGATGTGTCCGGTTTTAACATCGACATGAATTTGATACAAAATCTTATTGGGATGAGAAATAATAGGTACGGGAACCATATTGCCCAAAACCCTCACCCTCCCTTATCGGCTCAGAAAAACACCTGGGAAATCACCCTTTCCAATGGCGATATGATTAGCGGCGATATCCTTAAAATTATGGATAGCGATTCTTTGATTATTTCTCATTTGGGTGGGTTAAATCATCTTTCTGTTGACTCCATTGTTACGATGAGAGTAGCAGGGAAATCAAACTTTTGGAAGGGTGCAGGGGTAGGGTTTATTGCGGGAGTAGGCGCCGGTGCAACAATAGGCGCGGCCTTATACGAAAAACCTAAAAAAACAGGGTGGATTATTTACGATCCTGGACGGGGTCTAAGTGCTGCAGCCGGGGGAATCTTAGGTGGCTTGACAGGTTTTTTCATCGGTGGTGTTATTGGGAATTCAACCTCTACAACTGATAAAGTTTACAATTTTTCCACAATGAACCATCAGCATAAATTGAGCTTAATTCATTATCTCTTAGCAAATAAAAAAAATCAGTAAATATTGACTGATCAACTGAACGAATTAAGTGATTCATAGAAGCCAACTTAATCCACTCTTTTTATAGTTTGCCATTATGATTTTTTGACAAACCTTTTACACAAGACTGACAAACCGGTATCACCTTTAATTACTTTTTTAATGAATTTTGAAATATTAATTGAAATGCGAACCGCGGATTATATATAACACATGTATCACTTATTAGGAGATCGCCGTGTCTCAAGTTCATAGAAAGTCACTTGGAATCTGCATTGGCGCTTCGACGGTGTCTGCCGTGTGGATAAAATGTACACAGGGTAAAACGGATGTGGAAAAAGTTAAAAGCATCCCTCATTTTGGTCACCCAAAATCGGTGGTTACCGAACTGATAAATAATAACAATGTTCAAAATATCAGTGTTACAGGAAGAAAATTTCGCACCTTGCTTAATTTAACATCCATTTCTGAACCTGAAGCAATAGAACAGACTTTTGAGTTTTTAAATTATCCAGCCGATCTGATTATGAGCATCGGTGGAGAAAATTTTATTGCTTATGAGCTGGACGCCCAGGGGAAAATAAACAAACCCATAACCGGAAATAAATGTGCCTCCGGTACAGGTGAATTTTTTCTGCAACAGATTAAGCGCATGAATATAAAAACAGAGCCAGCTGTTTTATTGGCAATGCAGGGCAATCCGTATAAAATTTCCGGCAGATGTTCTGTTTTTTGCAAATCCGATTGCACTCATGCTCTTAATAAGGGCATTCCCAAAGCAGATGTCATGGCGGGACTTTCCAAAATGATGGCCCAAAAAGTAAACGATCTTCTCTCAAAAAGCGATCATCGAAACATTATGGTAATTGGAGGGGTCTCTAAAAACAAGGCCCTTATAAAATATTTACGGGAACGTTTTAACAATTTGATTATCCCAAAAGAAGCGCCTTATTTTGAAGCACTCGGCGCTGCTCTTTATGCGCTGAATAATGATACGGCTTCTATTGACCCCGAAAATCTTTTTAAAAATCAAAAATCGTCGTTTTCATTTCATCCGCGATTAAAAGATTTTGAAAACAAAGTTATCTTCAAATCGGTTCTTCGGGGCGATGCACATATAAATGACCAGCTTATACTGGGACTCGATGTAGGCTCCACAACGACTAAAGCCGTACTCATCCGTCAAACGGATAATACCATTGTTGCCTCCGAATACCTGAGAACAGACGGCGATCCAGTGGCGGCGTCACGGGGCTGTTACCAAAGCCTTGCAAAACAACTTAATGTCCCTGTTCAGATAAACGGTTTGGGCGTTACCGGTTCCGGCAGGTATATATCCGGGTTACATGCCGAGACAAAGGGTATTATCAACGAAATTATCGCCCACGCTGCCGCCACAATTTTCTTTGATAAAGATGTGGACACCATATTTGAAATTGGTGGTCAGGATGCTAAATATACACACATCACCGCCGGAGTGCCTTCGGACTATGCCATGAACGAAGCCTGTTCGGCAGGAACCGGTTCCTTTCTTGAAGAAGCCGCAAAGGAATCATTAAATATTGATTACAAGGAAATCGGCGATATAGCCCTAAAAGCTAACCACCCACCAAATTTCAACGATCAATGTTCTGCGTTTATTGGCAGTGATATAAAAAATGCACTCCATGAAGGGTTATCCGAAGAAGATATTGTTGCCGGGCTTGTTTATTCAATTTGTTTGAATTATACCAACCGGGTAAAAGGCAACCGACCGGTGGGTATAAAAGTTTTTATGCAGGGAGGCGTTTGCTACAACAAAGCCGTTCCCATAGCCATGGCTGCACTCACCGGAAAAGAAATCATTGTTCCGCCCTATCCCGGTTTGATGGGTGCCTTCGGCGTAGCATTGGAGATTAAAAAACGTCTGGAACTGAATTTAATTGAGGCAAAACAATTTGATCTAACAAAATTGATAAATAACCAGATTGAATATGGCAAAAGCTTTTATTGTGCCGGAGGCGCGGAGAAATGTGATCTAAAATGCAGAATTTCACTAATATCCTTAAACAACAAAAAATATCCTTTCGGCGGCTGCTGTAATAAATATTATAATCTGCAAAATAAGACAAAGGCCGATATAAAAAACAACAACCTGGTTAAGCTACGCCAGGAACTTGTTTTTAAAAAATATCTGCATCCGATAAAACTTACCGATGACGCACCGACAATCGGCATACCAAAATCATATTTAACAAATACTCTTTACCCGCTGTTTTATAATTTTTTTACACAGGCAGGCTTTAAAGTTATCCTGGGTGATACTGTCAAAGCCGAAGGTATAAAAATGCAACAAGCCGCATTTTGCTACCCGGCTCAGCTTGCCCATGGTTTTCTTCAGGATCTGATTGACAAAAAATTGGACTTTATTTTTTTACCACATATCGAAGAAAGTTTTAACGAGAATACAGAGTTTAGAGATAAAACGTGTGTTCTTTTACAAGCAGAAAGTTACTATTTAAAAACCGCTTTTAAGAAAAAATTAAATGGTTCTCAAATAATTTCGCCAATGTTGAATTTTGCCCAGGGATATATGGCCGCCAAACATGCTTTCGTTGCGCTGTATAAAAAACTGAATATCACACGGGCAAGGGCGGCCGTTTCCTTTGATTTCGCCGTGGTCAAGCTAAATGAAATGTTTGAAGAATTTAAAGACATTGGCCGGTCGGTAATTCAGGAATTGGAAAAAGACAAAAATAAGTTTGCGGTTGTTCTTATGGGACGCGCTTACAGTGCATTTGCCGGTGAAGCAAATCTGGGGATTCCCCAAAAATTCGCATCACGTCAGATAACCATTATTCCACATGATTTTATTACATCATTCTCCTATAAAAGCACGGAGCATATGTACTGGGGCATTGGCAGACGTTTGATGCGCACTGCGCGTTTTGTATTTGAACACCCCCAATTACATGCCGCCTGGATAACCAATTTTAGTTGCGGTCCGGACGCTTTTTTATTGGGTTATTTTCGTAACATCATGGGCAAAAAACCCTCACTTACTTTAGAATTAGACAGCCATTCTGCCGATGCTGGATTAAATACACGCATAGAGGCTTTTCTGGATATCGTTAAAAGCTATAGACAGCTTGGATACTTGCACTTGAATGGATTTAGTAAAAACGGTTACATACCGCTTAAGATAAAAGATGGAAAAACGGTGATTGATTCATCGGGAAAAGATGTTTCCATTTTTGATCCTTCTGTTAAAGTTATCGTTCCCAATATGGGACGCTTTGCATCTGAGAGTATTGCGGCAACATTTCGCAATTCCGGGTTTAACGCACAGGCCTTACCGATTTATACCCCGCATATATTAAAATTGGGTAGAGGATGCGCTACATGTAAAGAATGCTTGCCCCTTATACTTACATCGGGCGCCATGATTGATTATTATAACGCACATAAAAAGGCCGATGAGAAAACAATCTTTATTATGAGCCAAACCGACGGTCCGTGTCGTATGGGTCAATATCATGTTTTTCTGAATGAGCTTATAAAAAAAAGAAAATATAAAAATATTGGTGTTTTTACCTTTACAGATGAAAACAACTTTGATGGTTTTAATGAAAATTTTAATAAACGTACCTGGCTATCCCTAATTGTATCTGATATTATGCAACAGATTTATCACGCCATAGATGCCATTGCCGTGGATACCATTCAGGCGAAAAATATTTTCGAAAAGGAATGGCAAAATATAATCAATGCCCTTGAATTTTCAAATCAGAAAGATTTGTACCGTCAGTTAAAGGGCGCGGCCATCACACTTTCCAATGTGCAAAAGAAAATCCGCTACACAGATGCGCCAAAGGTCGCCCTCATAGGTGAAATTTTTGTACGAAATGATGAATTCTCCCGCATGAATATCATGCAAAAACTATCAGCGCATAATATTATTGTTAAAGTGGCCCCCATTACGGAATATTTTCATTATGCCAACTATATGATAGATCATGGCCATACAACGGTACCACTAAGCCTGAAAGGAAACATCAAATTTAGATTACGCAAGTCTTATCAGAAAAAGGCTGAACAGGAAATACGAATGATTTTATCAAAATCCGGGTTCTGTGATTCTGCAATTGTGGACGTTAAACAGATTATAAACCATGCAAAAGAACTGATTAATCCCGCGATGAGCGGAGAAGGAATTCTGACAGTAGGTTCCGCGCTATATGAAATTCTGGATCATGTTTCCGGTGTGATTTCCATTGGGCCATTCGGCTGTATGCCGTCACGTCTGGCAGAGGCGATTTTAAATGTAGAAATGAATCTACAGGGTAAAATAAACGCCGGGGGAGAAGACGTCTCCTACGCTGAAACGGAAATAGATGAATTCCCTTTTCTGGCCATTGAAACCGATGGCAATATGTTTCCGCAAATTATTCAGTCCCGGCTGGAAATATTTATTCTTCAGACAGAGCGCATTCATAAAAAACTTCAGAAAATCAATCTAAAGATGGAGGTGGTTTAAAGCCGTTGCAAAAAATGCCCGGCCAACTGTGTTAATTTAAATTGACATAAGTCAACAATCCGTTTATATTCGCTAAAACAAGAATAAAAAATGAAATGTCCATGAATATTTTTTCCTTTCTGCATCATCATCCGCATCATCATGCTATCCTGCAATTATTTTGCATGGGAGAAAGGGAATGATATATCCGAAATAAAAATTTGATATAATCTTTTAAGCCTGGTTCCATGTGAACCGGGCTTTTTTTTTACCCAAAACCGAAACGAAGGAAGAATATGCTTACCCTTGCCATACAGAAATCAGGTCGTCTTAGCGACAAATCTTTTGAGCTATTAAAAGATTGCGGGATCAAATTAAATGCGCCGCGCAACGGTACATTAAAAGCCACAGCGCAAAATTTCCCCTTACAAGTACTCTTTTTAAGAGATGACGATATCCCCGAATGTGTGGCCGATGCCGTGGCAGATATCGGTATTGTGGGGGAAAATGTTCTGCTGGAGAAAGAAAAACAGGTTGAAATCAAAGACCATCTTGGTTTTGGACGCTGCCGTATGTCTATCGCCCTGCCCCGCGAAACGGCTTATCACTCTATCCAGGATTTGGCGGGCAAACGCCTGGCCACCTCCTATCCCAATATACTGCAGGCATTTTTAAACAAGCAAAACATCCGGGCAGAGATTCAGGAAATAAGTGGTTCGGTGGAGATAACCCCGGGCATCGGCATGGCGGATGCGATTTTTGATATTGTAAGCACGGGCAGTACTTTGTTGAGCAACGGATTAAAAGAAGTCGAAAAAGTTATAGACTCGGAAGCGGTATTGATTGCTGGAACGGATTTGCCCAAAGACCGAAATGCGCTTTTGGAAAAATTACGTTTTCGTATAAACGCTGTCCGCAAGGCCGCCAATTCAAAGTATATCCTGCTAAATGCGCCCAACAACGCCATCGAAAAGATAAGCAAATTATTGCCCGGTATGAACAGCCCATCTATTTTACCACTGGTCCGCCAGGGCTGGAGTTCCATGCACTCGGTAATCGATGAAGACGACTTCTGGGAAAACATCGAGCAGCTTGGCGCCCTGGGAGCGGAAGGCATTTTGATCGTGCCCATCGAAAAAATGATCATCTAAAACTTTAATAAAGGTACGTAAGAGATGGAAATTATAAAATATCCAGCAATGGCCCAATTGGAAAAGCTGCTGTTGCGCCCGGCACGGGACACAACCGGGATACGCCGTCAGACAAGCGCCATTATGCAGGAAGTTGCCCGTGACGGGGATGAGGCGCTAAAGCGTTTTACCCTGAAATTTGACGGAATCTCCCCGGAGCAGTTCCGGGTTTCTAAGGATGAAATCAACAGCGCAGAACATCTGCTGTCGGCGGAGTTAAAAAGCGCCATGGCAACCGCCTACCGAAATATCCGTTTATTCCACGATGCAGGCCGCCCCGTGGCAGGAAAAATTGAAACCCAGCCAGGCGTCAATTGCTGGTGGGAATGGAAGCCGATCGATCATGTTGGTTTATATATACCGGGCGGTACGGCCCCGTTATTCTCCACGGTATTGATGTTGGGAATTCCGGCCCAACTAGCCGGTTGTGAACAGGTGGTTTTATGTACGCCCCCCGATAAAACGGGCAAGGTACACCCGGCGATATTATATGCGGCCCAACTTTGTGGAATCGGCACGGTGTATAAACTCGGGGGCGCTCAGGCCATTGCTGCTTTAACCTATGGCACGGCGTCCATAGCAAAAGTAGATAAGATTTTTGGTCCGGGAAACCGCTATGTATTTGCAGCCAAACAATTGGCCCAGTGGGCGGGCGTGGCCATTGACTTGCCGGCCGGGCCATCGGAAGTTATGGTCATCGCCGATGAAAGCGCGAATGCGGCCTTTATCGCTTCCGACCTGCTCTCGCAGGCGGAACATGGCCCGGACTCCCAAACCGTGTTACTGACCACAAGCGAGACCCTTGCCGAACAAGTATTTATTGAAGTTTCTAAACAGCTCGGGGATTTGCCCAGGGCAGATATTGCAGGCTCCGCTTTACAAAACAGTAAAATAATTGCGCTGCACGATAACGCACAACTACTGTGGGCGGTCAACAGCTATGCCCCGGAACATTTGATCGTTGTATTGCAGCATCCCAGGGAGTTTGTAAATAACGTGAAAAACGCCGGGTCCGTTTTCATAGGCCCATATACGCCTGAGGCAGCCGGTGATTACGCCTCCGGTACAAACCACACCCTGCCCACTGCCGGATATGCCCGCAGCTACAGCGGGGTCTCGTTATCCGCGTTTCTAAAACGTATCACCTATCAGGAGATCACTAAACAGGGTTTACAGACAATCGGGCCACATATAATAAGGATGGCCGAAGACGAAGATTTAAAAGGACATGCCCGGGCGGTGGAAATCCGCCTGAAGCAAATGAAAGGCCCAAGTTTATGAACTGGGAACAATTGCTACGTGAAAACATCCGCGCTTTACAGCCCTACCGCTCTGCGCGGGAAGAGCACGGCATTGATGACGGCGTCTTTTTAGACGCCAACGAAAATGGTTTGGGCAGCATCGGCACCGATGGCCTGAACCGGTATCCCGATCCGCTGCAGATAGCAGTAAAACAGAAATTGGCCAGCTTAAAGAATATCGCTGTCAATCACATATTTCTTGGTAACGGGAGCGATGAAGCCATTGATCTGTTGATCCGTGCCTTCTGCGAACCGGGCAGCGGGCGCATACTTATCACCGCGCCTTCTTACGGGATGTATAAGGTCTGTGCCGAAATCAATGCTGTGGCCGTGGACCAGGTACTGCTAAACAGTGACTTTTCCCTGAATGGTCCCGCTGTCCTGAATGCGGTCCGTCCTGAAACAAAATTGATATTTCTGTGCTCGCCCAACAACCCGACCGGAAATCTTCTGCAAAAAGAAACCGTCGAAAATATTTTACGGCAATTTACCGGGCTGGTGGTTATCGACGAGGCCTATGTTGATTTTGCCGAAACACAAAGCTGGCTTTATCAACAGAATAAATTCCAAAATTTGGTTGTTCTGCAAACCTTTTCCAAAGCCTGGGGGCTGGCCGGCATACGTTTAGGCATGGCCTATGGCGCCCCGCCGCTTATTCATATTCTTAATAAAATAAAATATCCCTACAATGTAAATCAACTGACCCAGCAAACCGCCCTAAGCGCCATAAAAGATTCAGCTAAACTGAAAAAAATGGTAAAGACGATAATTGACGGGCGGAAAAAACTGGCTGGGCAACTGGAAGTTTTACCCTTTATTGCAAAAGTTTTCCCATCGGATGCAAACTTTTTGCTTTTTAGAAGCCATGACGCCAACGCCCTGTACCGTTTTCTCCGTAATGAGGGCGTGTTGATCCGTAACCGTTCCAGCCTGCCCCTATGTACAAACTGTTTACGGGTTAGCGTTGGAACGGTCGAAGAAAATAGCGCTCTGCTAAAGGCAATGAACAAATTTCAGCGGAGATAAGGAGTTAACTTGTTTACAGGCCCGGGATACGGGACGGGCCTCTATATTAAAACGGATAGTCCATGATCCGGGCAGGGCTATCGGGAAGGACGCAGAAAATGAAAAAAGTTTTATTTATCGATCGTGACGGCACCATCCTGCTTGAACCGGCGGACGAACAGGTGGACAGTTTTGAAAAGATGAAGTTTTACCCAGGTGTGATCGGCGCATTGGCTAAAATCGTACATGAGACGGATTTTGAACTGGTGATGGTCAGCAATCAGGATGGTCTGGGCACGGCCTCCTTCCCGGAAAACACCTTTTGGCCGGTGCAACATCTGATGCTCGACATCCTTAAGGGCGAAGGGATCGTGTTTTCGGATATTTTAATCGATCGCAGCTTCCCGCGGGAGAACGCGCCAACCCGAAAACCGGGCACGGCTTTGTTGACATCTTATATGCAGGGCGACTATGACCTCCCTGCCTGCTATGTGATCGGCGACCGTCTAAGCGATGCTCAATTGGCGCAAAATTTGGGATGCAAAGCCATTATCCTCGGTGAAAAACCGGAAGTACCTGCAGAATTATGTACGGATAGCTGGACAAAAATCAGCGATCATTTGTGCCGGTCTCCACGTTTTGCGGCTATTGAACGCAAAACCAGTGAAACCGCCATCAAGGCGGAAATTAATCTCGATGGTAGTGGCCGGGCAAAAATTTCTACCGGGCTGGGGTTTTTTGATCATATGCTTGAACAGTTGGCGCGACATTCCGGCATGGATATCAGCATCCAAACTGTTGGTGACCTGCATGTAGATGAACACCATACCATTGAGGATACCGCCCTGGCGCTGGGCGCTGCAATGCGCCGGGCCATGGGCAATAAAAAAGGCATGCAGCGTTTCGGTTTTTTGCTCCCCATGGACGAGGCCCTGGCCCAAGTGGCCATCGATTTTTCCGGGCGTCCCTGGCTGGTCTGGAACGCTACTTTTAAACGCGAGAAGATTGGCGATATGCCAACTGAAATGTTCTTCCACTTTTTCAAGTCTTTCTCCGATAGCGCCGGCTGTACCCTGAACATCACCGTAGATGGAGAAAATGAGCACCACAAAATTGAAAGTATTTTTAAGGCCTGGGCACAGGCGATAAAGATGGCCGTAAAAAGGGACGGCGTCCTTAAATCCATCCCCAGCACAAAAGGCATATTATGAAAATTGTTATTGTTCGCTACAATGCAGGCAACACGCTTTCGGTAAAATTGGCCGTGCAACGTCTGGGCTTTGATGCGGTGGTAAGCGACGACCCTCAACGTATTAAAGACGCGGACAAGGTGATCTTTCCCGGCCAGGGCGAGGCAAGCACGGCCATGCATTATCTTCGGGAACGTGGGCTCGACGCCCTGTTGAAGGAACTTAAACAACCGCTTTTGGGTATTTGCCTCGGTTTACAATTGATGGCGGATTCCACGGATGAAAACAATGCCGGGGGGTTGGGGCTTATCTCGGGGCGTATTAAAAAGTTTCCTCCAAAACGCAAGGTGCCACACATGGGCTGGAATACCATCCGCGGGTTAAAGGGCCGCTTATTTAAAGACGTTGCGGAAAACAGCTTTGTCTATTTCGTGCACAGCTATTATCTGGAGCCGCTTGCCTGTACGACGGCCACAACGGATTATATCCTGCCCTTTTCCGCCGCGGTGCAGCGCGACAATTTCTACGCCGTACAGTTTCACCCGGAAAAAAGCGCCGCCGTCGGGGAACACATCCTTAAAAATTTTCTGACATTGTAAGCGGGAATAAACCCCACCGGACAAAGCGCGCAAAAAAAATCTTAAAGAAAGACAACCATGGTAAAACAGGCCAATGTAAAGAAAAGAATAACCATCATACCCGCGATGGATATCATCGATGGGAAATACGTGCGTTTGAGCAAGGGCGCGTATGACAGGAAAAAAGTGTATGGTACCGATCCGCTCGAAATGGCCAAACGCTTTGAACAGGCGGGTCTGCAACGCCTACATGTTGTTGATTTGGACGGGGCGCGCGAGGGCCGTCTTGTAAACCGCGCAACGTTGGAAAAAATCGCCGGGGGCACCGGGCTGGAAATCGATTTTGGCGGTGGCCTGCGAAGCGACGATGATATACACAGCGCATTTGACTGCGGCGTCCGGCAGATAACGGCGGGCAGCATTGCCATCCATCAACCGGAAAAAGTACAACGCTGGCTGCAAAAGTATGGTGCGGAAAAAATTATTCTCGGCGCGGATGTGCGCAACATGAAAATCGCTGTTCATGGCTGGCAGGAACAAACGGCAATTGAACTTCTGCCCTTTTTAAAGAATTATTTTAGCGCCGGTTTACGCACCGTAATTTGTACGGACATCGAACGCGACGGTATGCTTGGCGGACCGGCCCTGGATTTATATGCAAAAATCCGGCAATCACTTCCCGCGCTTAAGCTCATCGCCAGCGGGGGCGTTGGGTCCCTGAAAGATGTGACCAGGCTGAAAGATGCCGGAATAGACGGGGTGATTATCGGTAAGGCAATTTATGAACACAAAATAAGCCTAAAGGATTTGGAAGGGTTTTTATGCTAACACACAGAATCATCCCCTGTCTTGATATAAAGGACGGGCAGACCGTGAAGGGCACGCACTTTGTCAATATGCGTCATGCGGGCGACCCGCTTGAGCTTGCGCAGCGTTATGTTCAGCAGGGCGCCGATGAGCTGACTTTTTTGGATATCAGCGCCACCCAGGAACAGCGCGCCACCTTTAGCGGATTGGTGCGGCGCATCGCCGGCAAAATCAATATCCCCTTTACGGTAGGCGGCGGTATCCGTTCCGTGGCGGATGTTTCCCGTTTACTGGATGCCGGGGCCGATAAGGTAAGCGTAAATTCAGCCGCGTTACAGCGCCCGGACCTGATTGATGACATTGCAAAAAACTTTGGCAGCCAATGCCTGGTGCTTGCCATCGACACCAAAAAGGTAGAAGGCACCGACCAGGTTTTTGTTTATGGTGGAGCCAAACCGGCACGGCGTGTTACACAACAATGGGCGCGGGAAACCGTTGAACGCGGCGCCGGCGAAATTATGCTGACCTCCATCGATCATGATGGGGTCAGAAATGGTTTTGCGCTGGAGATTACACGCGAGCTGGCCACAAGTCTGCCGGTCCCCGTTATCGCATCGGGCGGCGCCGGTACATTTGAACATTTCCGCGATGTATTTTTAGAATCCGGGGCCGAGGCGGCATTGGCCGCGGGAATTTTCCATTTTGATGAAATGCGTATCGACCAATTAAAAGAATACTTATATAAACAGAAAGTTGCGGTAAGAATATGAAATTAAACTTCGAAAAAGGCGAAGGGCTTATCCCTGCCATCGTACAGGATATACGCACAAACAAGGTGCTGATGCTGGGCTATATGAACCGGGAGGCCCTACAGAAAACAGAGGACAGCGGGCGGGTGACGTTTTATAGCCGGTCGCGACAAACCTTGTGGACAAAGGGCGAAACATCGGGCAATTTTTTATATCTCCGGGAAATATTAGAAGATTGCGACGGCGATACACTTCTTATCAAAGCTGCGCCACAGGGCCCGGTATGCCACAGCGGGGCCGACACCTGTTTCAATGAACGCAACCATGGAAAATTGGATTTTTTAAATGAATTGGAAACCCTGATCCAATCCCGTCAACAGGAGATGCCCGAGGGCGCCTATACCACGCAGTTGTTCAAAAGCGGACTAAAACGTATCGCGCAAAAAGTGGGCGAGGAAGCCACGGAAACCATTTTGGAAGCCATGGCCGGCGACATGGACCGCCTTAAAGAAGAAAGCTCGGACCTGCTTTACCACCTGCTGGTTTTGTGGCGGGCCTGTGGGCTGGAGATGGGCCAGGTGGTGGATGTGCTGCAACATCGTCACAGCACCCGACAAGGGGAACAAGCAGATTCCCTTTCATGACGGCATAAAAACGGATAAAAGTTACTTTCATAAAATAAGGGGGGGCATGATGTATAATTTAATTTCCGCCGTTCAATCATCTTTAGTAAAAAATAAATATCCGTTTCCACTCCGATATTTATTATTAATGCTGCTGCTTTACAGTCCCTGTTTTGGCCAGTCTATTTCCAACCATCTTCCGGCCACCGTTGATACATCTAAAAATTATCTGTTCTATCTTCATGGCAGAATCATCGAAGAACAAGGGGTCCGTCCCACAAGCGAAAAATATGGCACGTATGAATACGGGAAAATTTTACAGACTTTTGCCGACAGCGGTTTTGTGGTAATCAGCGATGCACGTAAAAAAAACACGCGGCCCGCAAACTATGCAAAAAAAGTTGCCACCCAGGTTGATTCATTAATACAGTACGGGGTCAATCCGTCCAGGATTACCGTGGTAGGCGCTTCCAAGGGGGCGGCGATTACAGTTTTAATTTCAAGCCTTCTGAAAAACCGGAATTTGAACTTTGTAATAATGGCAATTTGTAATAAATATATGGCCGGCTATTGGCGAAAAAACAACGTGCATTTCTGGGGAAGGGTGTTGTACATCTATGATAGCTCCGATATAATCGCGGGGAGTTGTGGGGGATACATGAAATTGTTAAAAAGCCCGGGATTGACGGAATTTAAAGAGCTTGAACTAAAGCTTGGCCTGGGGCATGGAATGCTTTTCCGCCCGCTAAAGGAATGGGTCGGTCCTGCTGTTCGCTGGGCCAATCTATAGGACCGGCATTGCGTGTATTTGGCTCAGAACGGGAACCCGCGCTAATTTTTTTTAGATTTTGTTTTGCAACAAGACCGACCAAATGGCGGATTGGACGGCACGGCACACCGGGGGGACATACGGTTTAAATACAAACGGCGCAACAAGGCGCCGATAGGCGCTGTATTTTATCAACAGGGCAAACTATATATTTACTGGATTGGCCCAAAGGCCGGATACGCAAGGCGTGAGGCCCGTGGGTTTTGTTTTATAAAAGAATCCGGGCTCACCTTGAAAATGTAATATTTATGTTGTATAGTTAGGAAAGCAAAGCGGGAAGAGATATCGTTTATACAATTTCACAATATTTTGTTTGCTATGTCTTAAATCTGACTTAATCTATGGAAGAACCCTACTTAATATTTGGTGATGAATCTGGCTACACCGGCAGCCATCGCTTTCGTTCTGTTTGCACGGTTTCAGGAACAAAAAGCAATTTGAAAGAGCTGAATAAAAAGTTAAAAATAGTTTTAGCTCAACACTCAACACGTGAGATAAAATTTGCAAAAATCAGCACGCATTCATCCACGCAATATTGTGCAAAAGAGTTTTATTGTAATGCCCTTGAGTATTGTAAAAAAAACAAAATCAAAGTATATGTCATAACCTGGGACACACATGATTCACGGCACGATGTAAAAGGAAGAGACGATATAGAAAATCTCAAAATCATGTACTATCTAATTCTTAAGCTTACTATGCAACATTGGGAAAATCGTTCAACCTGGCAATTTTATCCAGATGAACAAAGCCAGATTGATTGGCCTGAATTAATCAAATATCTTCAAAACACAAATCTTTTGAAAAAGCATGAATGGGAAAGAAGCATGTTTGGATTGGTCAGGCTCCTATCCTTCCCAACCATTAATAAACATAAAGAATTGGAATCACATAAATTTCCGGTTATTCAAATTGCAGATTTATTCGCTGGTGGTGTTCGGTTTACGCATGAGCATGGAAAAACTTTACAAAAATGGATTTTAATAGAGAAATCTCAAAAATCCTTATTTCCAATGGAAGATGAAATTGAAGCGCCAAAAAAACAATTAGCAAAACTAAAAGTACTTTCCTATTTAAAAG
>CAYWBI010000027.1:0-8159 GCA_964456445.1 uncultured Calditrichaceae bacterium | reverse complement strand
TAAAAGTACTTTCCTATTTAAAAGAAAAATCAGGGCAATTAAAATTGGGAATCAATTTGAGCAGGAATAATTATTTTGATACATTTAACGCAAATAATAATATCTTATTTTGGAAGTATGACCCACAGGGCAATTATGACAAAGCACCTGTTAAAATAAGATAACTTTATTCAAAGAATTTACTTAAACTAACTTTTTGGTAAAAATGGCGAAAAATTTTCCCAAAAGACCAGAACCACACAATTTAGAAGAACTTTCTGAACGTTTCTTCAATCGTTCTTTACCAAGAGATTGGACAACCCAAAAAATAAAAGGTGACTATGGAATTGATTTAAGAGTCGATATTTTTGAAAAAAATCAAACAACCGGGCTGGAATTTTTAGTTCAACTTAAAGCCTCCCAAAATTCGGTAGTTGGCGATAATGAAAAAATAAATTTAAAGATTTCATCATATAATTTACTGTGCCATAAAATCCAGGTAGCTCTAATTGCAAAATATGTTGAAGAAGAAAATGAAGCATATTGGATTTTACTAAAAGACATACCTGAACCTAATCAAAACCAAAAAACCTTTACAGTACACATACCTAAAACAAATAAATTAAGTACAATTTCTTGGCCAGGTATTGTAAAAATTGTTGAACAAGTAACCCGCGATAAATTAACTATCCGAGATCAAATGGAAATATTCAGGAGAAACTTTGAAGATTTCATTTGCCCTTTTTGCGGCTCAATGCTTGAAAGCAGAATTGATGCTCCTTCTGATGATTCTGAAAATGATTGGGATACAAGAGACATATTTTCATGTGGCTTTCAAAGATTTGGTTTTTCAATAGAGGTACCATGTACAGAAGATCCACGCTTTCCCAAATTTAGTGACTTTGAATTAGAATATAATTATTCAGAAAAAGAAACTATATTTAAATGGACTTGCATTGCTTTTGGAAAGACAAGATTTGCTCAAAATCTACATTTAGGTACAGCTAGTGGTGAGACGAAAGATGAAGTAAAACAAGAGATCATTAACAAATACCTAAAACGTTCTAAAAATGTTTATTGATACCTTATCGAATTTTGAATTAAAACGATGACCGGAGAACTTTATGCCAAGACGAACAGCACCTAAACCTGCAAAACCTATTGAACAATACGAGCATAAAGACAAAGAACGTTTAAATAACCCGCCAGTTGGTTTGGTTACACCAGCCACAGACAAAGACGGACAAAAGAAAAAATACCAATACGACCCCCACATTGACCCGCAACTGCAATGGGCAGGCAAAGCTGAACACACCAGTTTTGAAGTGCCTACCGTTTCCCTACATGTACATGAACGCATAGACCCCAAAACAATTATTGACACCGTAAAAAAAGAAAAAGAGGAAGACAAGCAACTCTCCCTTTTTGAACTAGATGAAAAACCCTTACGCGAAGCCATAGATTTTTACAAACATAAAGAAGGCTGGAAAAACAGGCTGATAGCCGGCGACAGTTTGTTGGTGATGAACTCTTTGCTGGAGAAAGAAGGCATGGCCGGCAAAGTGCAGATGGTTTAGTTTGACCCCCCTTATGGAATAAAATACGGCAGCAACTTTCAGCCCTTTGTAAACAAGCGTGATGTTAAAGACGGTAAGGATGAAGACCTGACCGCTGAACCGGAAATGATAAAAGCTTTTCGTGATACCTGGGAATTAGGGATTCATTCTTATTTAACTTATTTGCGTGACCGGCTGCTTTTAGCTAAGGAATTATTACATGAAAGTGGCAGTGTTTTTGTACAGATTAGTGATGAAAATGTGCATCATGTCAGAGAAATTATGGATGAAGTATTTGGTCCCAATAATTTTATTAGCTTAATAACCTTCGTTAAAACTACTTCATCAACAAGTACTTCATTATCTGGCGTTTATGATATAATTGTATGGTATTCAAAAGTAAAATCAACGAATAAATATCGGCAATTATTTTTACCCAAAAAACGTGGTGGTGACGGGGCGTCTGCTTATAAAAGTGTTATACTAAATAATCAGGAAATAAAACCTGCTAGTGAATTTGAAAATAGTGAAGGTGAATTAAACCTCCCAACAGGTTCAGTTTTAGTATCTACTGATAATATTACTTCACAGAGTCCTGGTTCAAGATATGACGTAAATTTTAAAGGAAAAATTTATAGACCAGAACCAGGCTATTGGAAAACTGACGAGCCAAGAATGCAACGATTACTGGAACAAAAAAGGATAACTGCTACTGAGAACAAATTAGCATATATACGACATTTTAATGATTTCCCTGTTTATCCCATTTCAAACATTTGGACAGATACTCTGGGGCAAAATCAATTTGGCGGAAGTAAAATATATGCAGTTCAAACAGCTTTATCTGTTGTTAAAAGATGTATTCTTATGTCAACTGATCCTGGTGATTTGGTTTTAGATGTGACATGTGGTTCTGGTACAACTGCAAATGTGGCAGAACAATGGGGGCGTAGATGGATCACCTGTGATACTTCACGGGTTGCAATTGCTTTGGCCAAACAACGATTTATGACCAGTCCTTTTGATTATTACCAGCTTGCACAGCCCGATGAAGGTATCGGCAGCGGTCTTAAATATAAAACCGTTCCGCACATCACCTTAAAATCAATTGCTAATAATGAACCGCCGGGAGAAGAAACGCTCTATGATCAGCCTTTGATCGATACTAAAAAATCCCGCGTTACCGGGCCTTTTACCGTTGAAGCTGTGCCCGCTCCTGTAGTAAAAGCTTTAGATGAAATTGATAGCCAACAAAATGTTGATGATGAAAGTATCACCCGCTCCGGTGAAACATTGCGCCAAAATGAATGGCGCGAAGAGTTGTTGCGCACAGGCGTCCGCGCAAAGGGCGGTTCTATAATGGAGTTCTCAAGAGTGGAACTCATGGCTGGTACACGATATCTGCATGCCGAAGCTGAACAAAAAGTGGAACCGCCTAAAAAGAATCTTTTTGAAAAAGAGGATCCTACTATTTTTGATTTACCCAAAAAGGTGATCATTTCATTTGGCCCTGAACACGCGCCATTGGAACAAAGACAGGTGGAAGAAGCCTGGCAGGAAGCGCGCCCTTTTAAACCGGATATTCTTTTATTCTGCGCTTTCCAGTTTGATAATGAAGCGGCCAAAGATATTGACGAAATGAATCCGCAAACTGCAGGGATGCAATTTTTAAAAGCCCAAATGAACGCCGATATGCTTACAGATGATCTCAAGAAAAAGCGTTCCAGCAATGAAAGCTTCTGGCTTATCGGTCAGCCCGATGTGCAGGTTAAAGAGATCAGCGAAGGCGATGATAAAGGTAAAATACAGGTCGAAGTGCTTGGCTTTGATTATTATAATCCCAAAACGGGAACCGTCGATAGCGGGGGTAAAAAAAATATCGCCATGTGGATGCTGGATACGGATTACGACAATCGCAGCATGTTTCCTTCTCAGGTTTTCTTCCCCATATCCGGTGCGAAGGATGGTTGGAGTAAACTGGCCAAAAACTTAAAAGCAGAAATTGATGAAGAAAAGATTGAAGCTTTTCGCGGGACTGTCAGCCTGCCATTTTCCAGACCGGAATCCAAACAAATTGCAGTAAAAATAATTGATGACCGTGGCATTGAAAGCTTACGAGTAATAACTTTATAATTAATTTTAGCTTAAGAAAGGTTATTGTGAAAGTGCGCGTTGAAAACATAAACACAAAGATATTAAAGCAATGTCGTGAACAGATCGGTTTGGAGTTGCCTGTTGTTGCAAAAAAAATACCTAAGATAGCCGACATAGAACAGGGGGAGAAAAAACCGACTTACGGTCAATTAAACACAATATCAGAACTTTACAAAGTGCCCAGGTGGGTTTTTATTTCCGATACCCTGCCCCAAAAATATCAATTCAACACCGCAGTGCCTGCATTTCGTCAATTCGCTAGTAGCAATCCGGACATATTTAGTGAACCTAAAGTACGTGGTTTAATCACAAAAGTGGAACGCTATAGGGAGCTTATTATTGAATTGCGTGATGATATGGGTGAGCCCATTGAGTTATTTGAGCCACCTGTAATTAGTAATCATTCTTCTCCTGAAGTTGTCGCAAATCAGGTTCGTGAATGGCTTAATGCTACGGGCAACCTTGATTTTATTTACTGGAAAGAAGAGCTGGAAAAGAAGGGCGTTTTTGTATTTTTAACATCAAAGTATAAAGGATGGTCACATATAGAAAGGGAATTTTTTCGAGGGTTGGCGCTATATTATACAAAATTACCTATTATTATTATTAATGATTCAGATGCAAAAAAAGCACAATCATTCACTCTCTTTCATGAATTGGGACATTTGCTTCGTAAAGAAAACGCTATAGATGATTGGCGCCCAAATCAAAATATTGAAAAATGGTGCGATAGACTGGCGGGCAATGTATTAATGCCGACCGAACAGGTGAAAAATGCTTTTTCGGATAGAATTACTTTTGATCTGATTAAGGATACTGCAAAAAGATTTCATGTTAGCGCTTGGGCTTGTCTTGTTAAAGTAAGCCAGCTTGATATGATTGAAAGCAAAGTCTACCAAAAATACGAAATGCAATTAAAAGAAGAATATAAACAGTACCAAAAAAAATTAAAAGAGAGTAAAGGCGGTCCTGCCCGGAACCGTCCCAAAGAAATACTCCTGCAATATGGAAATATATATACAAAAGCCGTTTTTCAGGCATACTATAATAAAGATATCGGTTTACATAAGTTAACCCGTTTGTTTGATCTAAGAAAAGCATCATATGTATTTGAACTGGAGAATCAGTTTTGACAGGGCAATATTGCGTTGATGCGAATATATTTTTATCCGCTTGGTATTCAGGCTACCCGATTCATGTTTTCAATTCTTTGTGGCCACGGTTAGCTGAAGCTAAAGAAGAAATAATAATTATCAAGCCCATTTTTGATGAAATTGAACCGATATCATCTTCAGATAAAAAACTAACAATGCAGGATAAAAGAGATAAATACCCATTGCGTGTATGGTTGGAAGAGAATCAGTTTCCGGAAATACCAGTAAACGATGATGTAAACGCACTTTCTTTAGAATTAGAGAGAATATACGAGATACATGATACTTCAAGAGGCGCCGGGCAGGTTGATATTACATTAATAGCATTTGCTAAAATCTTTAATAAAATGGTTATAACGCTGGAAGGCGAACAAAAACAGAAACCTAAAGAGAAATTTAACTATAAAATCCCGTTAATTTGCGACGAACAAGGTGTTGGCTGCCTTAATTTTATAGAAATGCTCACTAAACTAAATATTAAAATTTAAAATATGGCAAATATTGATAAACTGATAATCAACTCACCCTACGAAGAACCAAAGGAGCATTGGTCTTACAATCGCGATACACGCTCTTTTTCAAAAGTAGCCGGTCGCCGATCCGCTGGGTATATTATGGCAACTCCCGATTCGCAAGCCTTTGATGATCCTGGTATTTTTGTACCCATTGAACTTGTTGAGAAAATAAGGCCGCGCATCAAACAATGGCGGGAAGCAGATTATCCCGGTGTCACTGGTATTACTAAAAGGTTGTTAAACCATTGGCAAGACCCGGAAGAACGCAAGGAACGCCGCTTCTTCTTTTGCCAATTGGAAGCCATCGAAACGCTGATTTGGTTAACCGAAGCGCCCGCTTCTAGCAAGGTTGGGGTTATTGAAGAAATCCCCACGGATGGCGGTGATTTTTCGCGCTGGTGCAGCAAGATGGCCACTGGCTCCGGCAAAACTATAATTATGGCGATGATCATTTCCTGGCATGTCTTAAATAAGCTTGCCAACAAACAAGATACCCGTTTTTCAAAAAATATTTTGGTTATTGCACCTGGGCTTACAGTTAAAAGCCGTCTGTCTGTTTTAAATCCGAATAATAAAGACAATAATTATTATGAAGAATTTAATATTGTTCCTGCAAGTCTTATGGATAAACTCAGGCAGGGTAAAATCCTGATTCATAATTGGCATACTTTAGCTTGGGAAAGTGACGAGCGTATAGCCAAAAAGAAAGCCGTTGATAAACGCGGCGCAAAGAGTGATGAAGCTTATACACGTGAAGTCCTTGGGGACATGTCCAACGCACGTAACATTCTTGTTATAAATGATGAAGCACATCATGCGTGGCGAATAAATGTTAGCGCGGAAGGTAAATATCTCAGGCAACGTGGCTTAAAAGACAGTGCAAAGGAAGCTACCGTTTGGATCGGCGGTCTTGACAGGTTACATAAAACGCGTGGCATTTTACAATGTTTTGATTTGTCGGCAACACCCTTTGAACCTTCAGGCAAAAAGACTGAAGAAGAAGCCTTGTTTGGTTGGATTGTCAGCGATTTCGGCTTAAATGATGCCATAGAATCTGGCCTTGTTAAAACACCACGGGTTGTAGTCAGAAGTGATGGTCAAATGGATGCTGATTATAAATCCCGCTTATATCATATTTACAAAGACAATGATGTTAAGGATGATATAAATCGTAAAGCGGAAGAATCCGAGCCATTACCAGATTTGATTATCAATGCATATACTCTTTTAGGAAAAGACTGGCTTGTAACTAAAGAAGCCTGGGAAGCGACCGGTCACAATATCCCACCAGTTATGATTACTGTTGCAAATAGAACTGAAACTTCTTCCAGAATTAAATATGCTTTTGACCATAATCAAATTTTAATCAAGGAATTATGCATTCAGGAGAAAAGCTTACAAATTGACAGCAAGGTTCTTGCAACAGCTGAATCAGAAGATGAAAGCGTGGAAATCAAACTCGATGAAAACGGGAAGAAATTAACAAAAAAGCAACAAGCTGAATTATTAAGATTACAGGTTGATACAGTTGGCAAAGCGGGTGAACCCGGTGAGCAAATTCAAAATGTAATTTCCGTTGGTATGCTTTCGGAAGGTTGGGACGCTAAAACCGTAACGCACATTATGGGATTGCGCGCTTTCTCGAGTCAGCTTTTATGTGAACAGGTTGTTGGTCGTGGTTTACGCCGTACGTCGTATGATGTCAATGAAGATACAGGATTATTTGAACCCGAATATGTAAACATCTTTGGCATCCCTTTTACATTTCTCCCACACGAAGGAGGCGAGGGCGCGCCACCGCCACCGCCAAAGCCAAAAACAATTATTGAACCTGTGAAATCAAAAAAACAACACGAAATCCGCTGGCCAAATATTTTGCGTATTGAACATATCTACAAACAAAAATTGTCACTTGACTATACTTCCGTTGAACCCATTATTCTTGATCCTTTTGAAAGTATTACCCATGCTGAACTGGCAGCTATAATCGCTGGCAAGCCCAATCCAGCATCATTATCAGAAATAGATCTGAAACGTATTGCAGAAGAAAACCGTTTTCAGACCATTGTTTTTAAAATGGCTTCTCAGATTTACAATAATACTAAACCCGATGAATGGAAAGGAACAAAAGAATACTTACTTGCCCAGTTAATTTCTATAATTGAAAGCTTTGTTGCTTCTAATAAGATTGTAATAAAAAGTAATCTGTTTGGTTTGGAAGAATGGAAACGCCGAATCCTAATCATGTTAAACATGAATAAAATTATTCAACACATCTGGAATTTGATCCGGGTGGAAAATACCGTTGAGTTGAAACCCGTTTTTGATAATGAAAACCCAATTCGTTCTACAGCGCATATGCGTTCATGGCAAACAAGTAAGCCAAATGAATGGACACATAAATCTCATATAAGCCATGTTGTTTTTGACAGCACCTGGGAAGCTTCTGAAGCTTTTGCTCTCGATAAAAATTCAGCGATAAAATCTTTTGTAAAGAATGATCATCTTGGTTTTATTATTTTGTACAATTACCAAGGCGTTACCAGAAAATATTATCCTGATTTTATTGTTAAACTTACGAATGGTGAGTTTCTTGTTTTAGAAACCAAGGGTCAGGATGACCAGAAGAATAAAACTAAACGATCATTTTTAGATGAATGGGTAAGAGCTGTAAATTCTCATGGTGGTTTTGGCAAATGGCATTGGGATGTTTCTTTTCATCCAAGCGATCTTGAAAGCATTATTAGCAAACATAGTTAAACAAATGAAACAAATTAGTATAAAATTCAGAGTACATATAT
>CAYWBI010000026.1:0-29482 GCA_964456445.1 uncultured Calditrichaceae bacterium | reverse complement strand
AAAACCTAATCTACAAGGCTTCAATTCATCCTCTGGTCAAATGACACTATTTTAAAAGCAGCATTTTATTTGTCAGAACCTGTTTTCCCACCTTTAGCCGGTACAGGTATATCCCGGAGCTAACCTTCAGGTCCTGATCATCTGTGGCATTCCAGCGCACGCGATGCCTCCCTGCCTGTTGGGTTTCCTGAACCAGGCCACGTATTAAACGTCCGTTCATATTATAGACACTTAGGTTTACGTATCCACTTTCCGAAAGTTGATAACCGATCGTTGTGGCAGGATTAAAAGGGTTTGGATAGGCCGGTGACAACGAAAAATTTAGCGGCTGATCCGTATCGTTTTGTTTAATTGATGTTGGCTTTATGATTGAATATTTTTTTGTACTAACCGCATAAATGTCCGTATCCACCATGTCCGCAACCCGGAAAAGACACTGGTCGGAAACCGGTCCGCTCACTTTCCAGGAATATGCGTCTTCCTTGATCCCCGTGGCAATTGTTTCCCATTGGTCCCCGCCATCACGGGAAATCTGGAGCGAGACCGGTGGCTGATGGATGATTTGCAAATTAAGCCGTATCCAGCCGATGTTATATTGTTGACCCAGCACCAGATCCGTTGGCAGGTCAAGCGAGGCAAGACCCAGGCGCAGTGGCGGCTGATAGTTTCTTACAGTAAACCCAACCGGACCGCCACTACTGTTAAACAGGCTGACATATTCCGGGAAGCGTGTGTTTTGATAATCCACCGAAGTCAGCGCCTGTTTTAAATCGATATCCAGCCAGGCAACATCCGGGGCGCGGGTTGGAACGGTGTTGTATATTGTGTCGGCGATGCTACGGAAAGTCTGCCCCAGGGGCGTGACATTTTCGCTTAGATCAAACAGGTTGTCGTTCCACTCAAAGCCTTCTGTTGCAAAGGCTGCCCAATGTAGCCAACCAGAAGACGAATCGAGCAAAGGCGAAACGGTTGAACCGGCTTCGCGCAGATTGTATTCTTCCACCACAACGGGTTTATTGGCAAAACTATAACGCGCAATGGCCTCAATGAACGTGCTTACCGTGGATGCATCCCACCAATTATAGGCGTGGATAGATGTGTAGTCCAGGAAATGTGCAATCTTGCGTGGGTTGAACCCGGTATAGGTCCTTTCCGGTACCGCATTTTTAATCGGTACCGAATGTTGATCCAGGCCGATTGAGATCATGTGTTTCGGATCATTAAGGCGCAGGGCATGGCTAAGCCTGCGCACCCAGTTATAAGCGATATCCTCGCGAAATAACTGATAGTCGTACAAACGCTGATCACCGGGTGTATTAAGCGGATCATATACAGCGGCTTCCGGTTGCTTGATATTGTCCCAGGTTTCACCGCTTTGGGGGTAATCGCTCCAGGCCGCCGAGAGATTTGCCTCTGAACCATATTTAAATTGTGTATAGGGGATCCACAAATCGCCCATGATTCCGGATGAGGGACCGCGGACATAGGGTTCGTTTTGCAGGCTCCATGAGAATATCGCCGGTTCGTCTTTATAACGGGCGCCAAGCGCTTCAAGATAGAATTCATAACCTTGCAGTGTTGTCTCATCGGCATAATAATCCCAACTTTGCCAACCCGGATCGCCTTCCCAATCATTGATGACGTCAAAGATAATCCGCAGGCGATGTTTTTTGGCAATCTTGATAAGCTTATCCAATTTTTGAAAACTGCTTTCGTTCAGGACAAATAAATCGGGCTCAAAGCTGACCACGGACAAAAAAATCCGAATAATATTGGCGCCAAGGTTATGGATTTTGGCGAGTTGGCGATCAACGGAAACGCTATCGAACGCACCGATGACATCAAAAGCGGAATAGGGCGTATCGTGATAGCTGCCCGGATCATAATAATTAACCCCAAATGGTATAAAGGGGCGCCCGGTCGTTTCAGTCTCAAAATGCCAGCTATCGCCAGCAACCTTTATAAATTCATCATGATAAGAAACGCCATAAATCTCAATGCCGCGCCAGGCAATCCAGGATGGTGATTTGGTCGTCTCAATTTTGATGTATTGAATGTTTACCCAGGGCACATCCGGTAAAAATGTTAAATCCTGGTTGTCCGTGGTTTTCTCATTAAACTCATGCAGTAATTGATATTGTCCGCCCTCGGGTTTTCCCCAGACCTTATGCAGGGTTTCGCCATCGGGATACTGACTGGTGACAAGGTTGATGCGCTCGATATCCACGGGGGCTTGTAAATCCACCTCGATCCATTGTGGGGCCGAAGTCCCGGCGCTCCACCAGGTATCGCGATTACCGTCAACCGCCAATTCGGGCGGATTGTTTTTATCGTACCGCGAGGCTTTTACCGGTTTTTTATAGGCCAGGTTTTGAGAGAAGGCTTGTGTGCCAAGGGCGAGAAGAAGTGTGAATACAAAAAAAAGGTGGATTCTTTTCATGATAAGACATCTCCGTTTTGTGATTGAGTCGTTTTTATCAAGAACATATCTGACGGAACGGTAAGAAGCCGACTGAATGCGAATGATACTTCCTGCAACATTCATTGTCAACTGATGACGTCACGTTGAATATGAAGAATTTCGTATTAAAAACAAAGGCTCTACTGGGTTTGGTGTGGAAATAGAATACTCCTATTAATGAATCTGAATGCTTCCTGAATAAAAAATGAACGAAATCCATTGGAACGGCCTCCCTTTGATTTCGTTTTAATAAATAAGATGTATGGGTAAGTGAATCCCTTGAATTTCAATCAAATTGTTTTTAATCTTTGAATAGCCCCGGGATTTATCCCGGGGACGAACAATCCGATTGATTCCTCGGGGCTTTAGCCCCTGAAGTTGTTGGGCTAAAGCCCCCATTAATTGCCTTGTTCGTTTTTCTCCCCGCCCTAAGGGATGGGGTTAGTGAGAAGCGGCACTCTACACTTGAGCTCAGCTGCCTTCATGCCAAAAACAATTCCCGGTCCCAAATTATCCATTTTTAATTCGCCAATCCTGTTATCCTGTCTTATGACTATTCTTTCTATCTAAGAATTTACCCACAAGAAACCCAGTGGAGCAAAAACAAAAACATAGATAAGGCCATGGAAATGGTGACTAATGGCGGATGATTATTTTTATGATCGTGCATTGGGGAATTATATGTTTCGTGCTATCGAAACTACTTTTCAATTTATTTTAAATGCTTGATCAGATATTTTATGAAAATTACTGACAGCTCAAATATTTTATTTCTTTACAACCATTTTTTCCTTTTGAAAAAGACAAGCATTATCAAAGCGATACTGGCCATGATAGCCAAAACGTAAAAATAGCCGAAATGCCATTTTAACTCGGGCATATATTCAAAATTCATTCCATAAACCCCGGCTATAAAAGTAAGTGGTATAAAGATGGTAGCAATAATCGTAAGTGTTTTCATCACTTCATTCATACGATTGCTAAGACTTGAAAGATAGGTATCAAGCATGGCAGATAACATATCACGAAAATTTTCTATGGTATCGATAACCTGGATAGTATGGTCATAAATATCACGTACATATATTTTTGTTGTTTTTTTTATTAAGGTTGATTCCGTCCGGTCCAATTTATTTATAACTTCGCGCAATGGCCACACGGAACGTCTCAATGACAGCATTTTGCGTTTCAATTTGTGGATTTTCTGTAAGATGGTCTGAGATGGATTGGTCAGCAATTCTTCTTCAATAATTTCGATGTTATTTCCAAATTCTTCCAAAATAACAAAGTAATTATCTACAATATTATCGATTAAGCTATAGGCAAGATAGTCTGATTTTAGTTTTGAAATCTGGAATTTTCCGCTTCGAATCCGGTCACGAATTGGATTGAACAGGTCTCCCGGCTTTTCCTGGAAGGTAATCACATAGTTTTCACCCTGAATAATTGACAACTGTTCTTCTATAAATACATCGTTCTCAACGTAAATCATTCGTAGCACAAAAAATATATAGTTGTCGAATTCTTCGATTTTAGGTCGCTGCGAAAGATGAACGATATCTTCCTGTACAAGCTGGTGAATGGAAAAATTATTACATAATTTCTCTATAAGCTCCACATCATGAAGGCCACATATATCAATCCAGGAGACGGTTGCTTTATCTTTGAATGTAAACACATCCTCTATGTTTTGAATATCATGTTCCGTAACTTTTTGGACATTATAATCTATAACATGGACATGCACTTTATCGGTTTTCTGTAATCCGGTAAAAACGGGTTTTCCGGGAGGCGAACCGGCTTTTTTAGCATAATTTTTTGAGCGATGCATTGCAATTGCCTTTATCAGTAATTGAACATATATAAATGCCAAAAGGTATATAAACCCAAAAGCAGGAAAGGGTATATTAAGTTTTTATGGCTGGACGTCTATACCTTTTTTTGCCCGAGCCGGACAATTTCCTTTTTTACCCTGGTAAGCTCAGACATGTAGTGCATAAGGGAATCCGGGGATGAAGCTTCGGCATGGATTTGCCTGCTGATTTCATCCGCTTCTTTTTGCAAACGCCTTTTTTTTACCTGATAAATACAATCTTCGGCAAATTTTAAACTCAGGTTATTGCTGCTTACCATTAACCGCGCCAGCAGTGCTGCCGTGTTCTTGTTGTCAGGTTCGTGGGATGTTTCGAAAAAGGCATTCAGGTTTATCTGACCTGTTTCTTCAAATTCATCGATAATTAAGTTATACAATTTTGCATGTATCTCGTTGTCAAACAGATCATAGCTGATATGGCTACGAATATAATTTATCACTTCACTGTCTGCGTGGAGCAGAGCCTCGAGCAGGCCTTCCTCGGCCAGAAAGGCGCCTTTGCGGACAATGGTCCCCGGCGCGCCGTTCGGCGGCTCTGTGGATTCTTTTGCCGTGGTAGGGATTGCCGTCTGGAGGGGGGCGGAACGCAGATTTTTATAGTGTGTATCCCGCCGCTTTAAGCGGTTCAGTTCACTTACCAACATGCTCTCGTTTACACGTAGTTTATCACTAAGATGGTGGATATACAAACCTGCTTTGATAGCGCTGCGAAAACCGACGAGGCTGTTGAGCGCCTCATGGATAAAACGGTCTTTTTCTTCCAGAGATGGATTGCTTGTTTCCTTAAAAAACTGATCCAATTGAAAAACAACCGGTAGCATCCGTTTTTCTATTTGTGCGCTGAATGCGGCGCTGCCATGCTCCAGAATAAAGGTGTCCGGGTCATCGCCGGCAGGCATGGGAACAATAAAGGCGTTGATATCCTGATTCTCCAGGATACGCGCATTTTTAATCGCGGCTTTTTGTCCGGCGCCATCGCCGTCATAGGTAATATATACGTCTTTGCAGTAGCGTTTGATCAGCTTTGCCTGTTGTTCGGTAAGCGCCGTTCCACTGCTTGCCACAACGTTGCCAAAGCCATTCCCGACCAGCCGCAGTAAGTCAAAATATCCTTCCACCAATATTACAAAACCTTTATCACGGATTTTTTGCAGGGCCTGGTGCAGCCCATAAAGTGTAGAACCCTTATGGTAAATATCACATTCCGGTGAGTTTAGATATTTGGGTTGCTGGCTTTCTTTGAGTTTACGCCCGCCGAAGCCAATAATCTGACCGCTGATATTAAAAAAAGGGAAGATGATGCGATGCCGGAACTTGACGAAATGCCCGCCGCTTTCCTTTTCCTGTATCAAACCTGTCTCGGCGGCGTCTTCCAGTTTGATATTTTTCTTTTTTAAAAATGTGATCATCGCATCATAACTGTCCGGTGCATAGCCAAGACGAAATTTGTGGATGAGTTCTTCCGAAATTTTACGTCGCAGGATATAATTCAAGTGTGGTTTATGAACATCTTTACGTAGATTGGTTTCAAAAAAATTGCAGACCGTTTCGTTGACCCTGTACAGGCCCTGGATATGGTTTTCCTTTTCAGGATTGGCTGGCTGGGGGCGAGGCAGAACAATCCCGGCAAAATCGGCCGCACGTTTCACGGCATCGGGAAATTGAAGTTTTTCATACTCCATTATAAATGAATAAAGATTGCCCCCCCGTCCACAGCCAAAACAATGATAAAACTGTTTCTCCGGGCTTACGACAAAGGACGGTGTCTTTTCCTGATGAAAAGGGCACAGGCCTTTCATGTTCCGGCCCTCCTTGCGCAAGTTTACAAATTGCGAAATATAGTGAACGATGCTCACTGCCTGGCGGACTTCTTCTATCTTTTCATGTGGTATGATAGCCATGAATCTTTTGGAACCTGAATTTATTGAAAACAACTAATATTTGATACACAACTAAATGTACGAAAATTCGGATTATTGAAGTATATAAAACAAGGGAAAAATTTTTTAGGAAGGATATTTAATTTTGGAACGAACCGTCTGTGCCGGTTCAAATGCACCCGTAAAAGTCAAAGCTGGTATAATGGAATGAGCGCTGTTATCCTGAATTGGTGGATGTGAAGGTGTAAAGGTTTTTTATGTTTTTTAATTTTTTATGGGCCCCCTAAGAAACGCCTTGAGCAATGATTGATCCTTGACATGCTTTCACTACTTCTCTAAATTCATTGACTTATTTTAAAATACAAGGTTGCGAAGATAAATCCATAAAAATCAAATGACAAACCGGGCAAAAGGTTCTGTTTTGCGAGTTGATTGTTTTTGCCCTGTTTGGAAAAGGAAAAAGATGAGCGAACCTAAAGAAAACCAAATCAACATCGAACTGAGTGAGAAAGAGTCTGAAGGAACCTATAGCAATTTGGTACTTATCAGTCATTCACCTGCGGAATTTGTTTTTGATTTCATCCGGGTTGTTCCCGGTCGTCCCAAGGCAAAGGTATATTCGCGGATTATTATGGCGCCGCAACATGCCAAATCCCTTTTGGGCGCCTTACAGGATAATATCCACAAATATGAGAGTCAGTTTGGGGAGATACGCTTAATCGGTCCGCCGCCGACTCCGAAAAATATGGACATAAAAAATTAAAAACATAGTCAGCCGTTCCGATGCCCTTAAAAGAGTACGCGAACGGATGGCCGCGGCGGCTAAAGCTTGTGGCCGTGAAAATGAACATATCGAACTCACAGCGGTCAGCAAGTTTTTTCCCATCGAGGCCATAGAAGATGTGTATCAAGCCGGGCAGCGGATATTTGGCGAAAGCCGCGCACAGGAATTGCGGGATAAAATTCCCTTGCTGCCCAGCGACATACAATGGCACTTCATCGGGCCTTTGCAATCAAATAAGTTGCGCTACCTGATACCATCGTGTCAATTGATCCATGCTTTGGACAGTAGAAGCATTGCCGAAGCATTACAAAAATATAGCAAAAAAAAACAACACATCAGCCGGGTTTTGGTCGAGATCAATAGCAGCGGTGAAGCAAGCAAACATGGTTTTCCGACCGATCAGGCTATGGATGCTATATTGGAAATTTGTGATCTACCGGATATTGATGTAGTTGGTTTAATGACCATTGGGCCACATACGGATGATATCCAGGCCATTAGCCGGGCTTTTTCTACCACCCGGCAGTTGATGGAAGAGGCAAACAAACATCTCGGACAGGCCCGGTTAAATACCCTTTCCATGGGGATGTCCGCTGATTTTGAGATTGCCATTCGTGAAGGAAGTACGATGGTTAGGGTGGGCAGCGCTATTTTTGGCCAGAGAAGGAGTTAGGATGAAACTTACACCGATAGAAATAAAAAATCAGGAATTTAAAAAAGGCATGCGCGGTTACGACACCGTGGAGGTGGATACCTTTCTTGAGCTTGTGGCCGAGAAATATCGTGAGATACTTGAACAAAATGAACGTCTTACAAAACAAAACCTGATCAATGAAACCGAATTGAAAAATTATAGGGACGTAGAAAAAACATTAAAGCAAACCCTGAAAAATGTCCAGGAAAACTCTGAGATGTCAAAACAGAATTCCCAGAAAGAAGCCGGGCTCATGCTTAAGGAAGCCGAACTTGCTGCCGCGCAACTAAAGGAACGTACCCGTTTACAGGTGCTTAAAATGCGTGAGGAGATAATAAACCTGCAAAATCAAAAAAATGCATTTATTTCCCGCTTAAAGCATTTGCTCTCTTCTCAAATGGAATTGATTGATGTTTTGGGAACCGATGATCTTGATACACAAAAGCTAAAAGACCGTACCCGGGCAAAGAAACCGCTTGCTACGGCGGGCGCTTCCAACCCACAGCCAGTGCGGAAAAAGATTTCCCCGGCGACAAAGACATCGGTACCCGGTGCGGCAGCCAAGCCCATTGAGAAACCCGAAAAACCGCAGGGAAAAGATCTTTTCAAGGATATTTTTGGTGATAACCTGGATGTTGATGATTTTTTAAAATAGGAGAATTGTATGCGCGTTTCAATAAAGGTTTTAACCCTTGTGATCGTATCGGGTTTTATCTTCAGTTGTGCCGGTCGGCGCACGTTAACAACTGAGTCGCCCTATAGCCAGGCATCGGTTGTGATCCATCTTAAAGACGGCGCTCAAAAAAAGGGCATTGTTTTAAAACGGAACGGTGCGAAATTGGTTTATGTGGATTCTGAAACCCATAACCGGGCTTCGATTGACTATGAAAATATCAAATCCCTAAGTCTGGCCAAGGCCATATATGATTTTGAAGCAAATCCGATACCTTCTTTTGAAATCAGTGAAGAAAAAGGTTTTCTTGGGAAAAACGCCTTGCTCTACGGCTCCGCAGGATTGGTGTTGGGTTCGGCGGTTGGCGCCGGAACGGGCATCGCGTTTATTGCCGGGGGCGTTGATATTGATCCGCGAATAACCATAACCGTGTTTGGCCTCTCAAGCGCAATATATTTCGGGATAATTGGAGATGATGTGGATTATGAAAATGCCTCTTTCGAAGTGCGAAAAGACCGTTATAAAATCAGCAAAGCAAAACGTGAAAAAAATATTGCCGAAATGAAGCAGAAAATTGCAGAAGATAAAAAGAAAAAACAGGACCTTCTGGATAAAATCAAGGCCAGGAAAGAAAGCAAACAATGAGTTTTGATAAAGAAAAGTATTTAGCTGAGATCAACAACGCCGCTTCTTATATAAAAGGAATATTTTCGGATACAGCCGATACCGCCGTTATCCTTGGTACTGGTTTAGGCGGACTCGTAGCTGAAATTGAAGTACTTGCCGAGATTCCCTACACAGATATCCCGCACTTTCCGGTATCTACTGTAAAAAGTCATGCAGGCAAGCTTATCCTCGGTAAAATAAACGGAAAGACCGTGTTGTTGATGCAGGGCCGGTTTCATTATTACGAGGGCTATCCCATGCACCGGATTACTTTTCCGGTACGGGTATTTTATAAATTAGGTGTTCGAAACCTTTTGGTTTCCAATGCGGCAGGGTCTTTAAATCCCTTGTTTAAAAAAGGCCATGTTATGGTCATTGATGATCATATCAATTTGCTTGGCGACAATCCACTGATCGGACCGAACCTCGATGAATTAGGGCCACGCTTCCCGGATATGTCCGAGCCTTATGCAAAGGATTTGCTTGCCCTCGCCGAAGACGTTGCACTTGAAAACCAAATTACCATGTATAAAGGTGTTTATGTAGTTGTGCAGGGCCCCAATTTGGAAACACGCGCCGAGTACCGTTTTCTGCGTGCGGCAGGGGGAGATGTGGTTGGCATGTCAACGGTTCCGGAGGATATTGTAGCCGTACACATGGGTATGCGGGTGTTGGCGTTTTCGGTTATAACCGATTTATGTTTGCCAGATGCTTTAAAGCCGGTAAACCTGGAAGAAATTATTGCCGTTGCGGGTGAAACAGAACCACAGCTTACAACCTTGATGAAAGGTGTTATAGCAAGACTTTAGTTATAAATAATCTAAGAATAGCGTCTTATTAATCATCAGTTTTAGCCGGCCACTTAAGATATTGAGGCTACTTTCTGGTGATTTTTTAGTTATTCTGTTTTTTTTTAAACGAATACTGCCCGGAGGTAATTTGGCCTGCGGTCGGTAACAAATACCATGAACAATCGAACGAACAGGATTAAAAAGTATGTTTAAGGAAGTATCCAATAAATTAAGTTTACCCGGGTTGGAGAAACGGATTCTTAAGAAGTGGCAGGACGAAATGACCTTTGAAAAAGGTCTGGAATTGGCCGCTGACCGCAAACCGTATATTTTTTATGAAGGCCCGCCAACGGCAAATGGCAAACCGGGCATCCATCATGTAATGGCCCGCACAATAAAAGATGTGGTTTGCCGTTATAAAGCCATGCAGGGATATTTTGTCCCGCGTAAGGCCGGTTGGGATACGCATGGCTTACCGGTTGAAATTGCCGTTGAAAAAAAATTAGGATTGACTCAAAAAAATGAAATTGACGCGTTTGGTATTGATAAATTCAACAAGGCCTGCCGTGATTTGGTAAACGAGCATATCGAAATGGATGACGGATGGCGCACGCTTACCGACCGTATGGGGTACTGGATTGATCTGGACCATCCTTACATCACCTATCAAAACACTTATATTGAGTCTATTTGGTGGGCATTAAAAACAATCTACGATAAGGGGCTTATTTATAAAGGATTTAAAATTGTTCCGCAATCACCGACCATCGAAACGCCTTTAAGCTCGCATGAATTGTCCCTTGGATATAAGGAAGTGAAAGACGCCAACTGTTATATCAAAGTCAAGGTGGTATCAAGTCCGCATCGCTCAATTGAAGGGACACGCCTATTGGTGTGGACGACTACACCCTGGACACTTATCTCCAACGTGGCCATGGCCGTCGGCGAGGACATCGATTATGTGTTGGTTGAAAATAAGCGTATAGTAAAACAAGACGATGCAAAAAATGAAATCAACGACCGTCTTGTGCTTGCCAGAGAAAGGCTTTCTGCACTTGATGGAGAGTATAATGTGCTGGAAAGCTTCAAAGGGTCTGCAATCGTTGGAACCGTTTATGAGCAAATATTTGATTTTCTGCCTGTCGATCGTGAAAAACAGCCAAATGCATTTACCGTGGTCGCGGCGGATTTTGTTTCCGTTGACGATGGGTCCGGTATTGTACACATGGCCCCTGCTTTTGGCGCCGATGACTATGAGATGTCCCAAAAATATAACCTGCCTTTTCTACAACCGGTAACCCCCGGCGGAAAATTTAAAGACGGAGTGGGAGTGTTCTCCGGCAGACCTGTAAAAACATTTACCTATGCCGATGACCATGTGGAAGAAGGCGTGGACAAGGATGTGATCTATGCGCTGAAGAAAATGGACAAATTGTACCGAAATGCCTTTGATTATGTGCATAGTTATCCCCATTGCTGGCGTACACACAACCCGATCATCTATTATGCACGTTCATCCTGGTTTATAAAATCCCCCGAATATAAGGATACGATGGTTGAGCTAAATAAAACCATCAACTGGCAGCCGCCTGAAATTGGCAGCGGACGTTTTGGCAACTGGCTGGCCGACGTCAAGGAATGGTCGTTGTCACGTGACCGATATTGGGGAACCCCATTGCCCATTTGGGTTGCCGAAGATGATAGTGAGAATATTGCTGTGGGCTCAATAGAAGAACTCAAACAGGGTATCTACATCGCGGATGACGGAACGCGTACCCCCGTTGCCCAATTAGAGAGTGAAATCGATTTGCACCGTCCGTTTGTGGATCATATTATTTTTGAAAAAAACGGCAAAGTATTCAGACGCACCCCGGAGATAATCGATGTATGGTTCGATTCCGGTTCCATGCCCTTTGCACAGTTGCATTATCCGTTTGAAAATAAAGAAGAATTTGAAAAAAGCTTTCCGGCGGATTTCATCGCCGAGGGTGTTGATCAAACCCGCGGGTGGTTTTATACCTTGCATAATATTGCCAGTGTTCTGTTCGGAAAACCGGCATTCAAAAATATTATTGTAAACGATTTGATCCTTGATAAGAATGGCCAAAAGATGAGTAAATCCAAGGGCAATGTTGTTTTTCCAAATACAATCATGGATAAGTATGGCGCCGATGCGCTACGCTGGTATTTTATGGCCGCCAGCCCGCCCTGGATACCTAAAAAATTTGATGAGACCGGGGTTGCGGAGGTTCAAAGAAAGTTCCTTAACACCCTTGTAAATACCTATTCGTTTTTTGTATTATATGCCAATATTGATAAATTTGATCCGACGGCAAAAATGGAAGCTGTTGAAGACCGGCCGGAGATTGACCGCTGGATACTTTCGCGCCTGTATTCTGTTGTAAAGCAAGTGACGGAATATTTAGACGCCTATGAACTGACCAGGGCGGCCCGGGTTGTCTCTGACTATGTGATCGATGATGTCTCCAACTGGTATGTTCGGCGGAACCGTCGGCGTTTTTGGAAATCGGAGGCCGGTGCGGACAAGAACGCTGCCTATCAAAGCTTATATGAAGTCATCTTTACGGTAAGTAAATTGATCGCGCCGTTTACACCGTTTTTAAGTGAAGAGATATTTCTAAATCTCAACACGGATTCAAGCGTTTTAAGCATACATCATGCGCCATTTCCAAAGTTGAATGACACAAAAAATAAGCTTATCGATAACGCGCTTGAAGAGAAGATGGCCTTGGCGCAACGTATTGTAACCATCGCCCGTGCCTTGCGTAACGAAAGCCAAATACGTGTACGCCAGCCACTCAGCGAGTTGGTCGTTTTTAGTGAATCGGCTGATGAGCGCTCCCATATAAGGGAAATGGAAATGATTATTTGCGACGAGTTAAATGTCAAAACCATCCGTACCGTAAAAGACTACCGGGAAATTGTCAGCTTAAAAGCAAAACCAAATTTTAAACAGCTTGGTATTCGCGCCGGAAAGTTGATGGGGTCAATTGGCAAGACGATCAAATCATTTAATGAAAAACAAATAAATATGTATTTGAATAATGGTTCATTGGTATTAAATTTAGGGGATCAGGAATTTGAACTTGTCGAAAATGACGTTACTATAGAAGTGGTTCCTGCGCCAAATTATGTGTCGCAAAAAGACCGTTCGACAATTGTTGCCCTGAATACGGCTGTCAACCCGGAGTTATTGGCCGAAGGGTTTGCACGCGAGTTTGTAAACCGTATCCAAAATATGCGCAAGGAAGCCGGTTTTGATTTAACGGATCATATTGTTATACATATTTCAGGATATGACGATGATATGAAGGAAAATATTTTAAAACTTAGCGCTTATATAGAAAATGAAACCTTAACCGATGATATACGTTTTGAAACATCTGCTGGTTCATTTACAAAAAACATTAATATTGATGACATGGAATTTAAAGCAGGCGTCTCAAAATCTAACTAAGGAGATCGATATGGCAAAGATGAGTCCCGAAGATTTAGCATATTTTAAAGAGCTGATCTTAAAGAAAAAGGCAAAGGTTATAAGAAATCTGGAATACCTGCGTTCCACAATTGTTGATGCCACAACAAAAGACGCAACCGGGGATGCTTCAAATTATTCTTTCCACATGGCGGACCAGGGCACCGACGCCATGGAGCGGGAAAAATCGTTTATGTTTGCCGCCCGGGATGAAAAGTATCTAAAACAATTGAATGAAGCACTGATAAGAATTGAAAACGGGACGTATGGTATTTGCCGGAAAACGGGTAATTTAATTTCACGCGAACGCCTTGAAGCGGTTCCGACAACAACAATCAGTGTCCAGGCCAAGAAAGATGAGCAAAAATAGTGCGTACAAAGTTTCATTTTACTTATAGTCAATCCATATTGCTCGTTGTTCTGGTTTTGGTCCTCGATCAGGTTACAAAATATATAGCCCGGACCTCCCTGGGGCTTGGGGAGTCCATCCATGTTTTCGGCCGCTTTTTTATGTTTACTTATGTAGAAAACCCCGGTATGGCCTTTGGCATTCGTTTTGACAATACATTTGTTTTTCTGACGATGTCCCTGCTGGCTGCCGGTTTGGTCTTTTACTATTTTCATAAGTTACGCTACGAAGACTGGCCCATGCAATTGGCCATTTCATTGATTGCTGCCGGGGCTATTGGCAATTTAGCCGACCGCTTTATACGCGGCAGCGTTGTTGATTTTTTTGATTTCGAATTTTGGGATATTACCCTGCCCGGATTTCATTTTCTTGGCATGAGCTTCCCAGGATATCATATGACCCGCTGGCCGGTTTTTAACATTGCCGACATGGCTGTAAGCAGTGGCATGATCCTTATATTTATTTATCTTTCTATTGATGGCCGGCGTCGAAAAAAATTGGAACCGGGTTCCATCCATCCACCCAATGTCAATTAAACGTAAAATAACGGTTGCGGCCGAACATCACGGTAAACGGCTTGATTTGTTTTTACAGGAATTTATCCCCGATAAAACCCGCTCGTTTTTTACAAAAAACATAAAAAACAATTCAATCTTGGTTAATGGGAATGTGGTAAAACCCGGTCAAAAATTGGCTGCAGGCGATATTATTGCCATTGATATTGTCGCTGAAACTACAAATCTTCAACCGGCAGATATCCGTCTTGACATAGTTTTTGAAGATGAGGCCATCATTGTAGTAAATAAACCGGCGGGAATCACCGTGCATCCCGGTACGGGCACGGCTGCGGATACTTTGGTAAACGCATTGTTAAATTATACCCGTCAACTGGCCTTTATCGGTTCCAGCGACCGCCCGGGCATTGTGCACCGCCTGGATAAGAATACTTCAGGCTTGCTGGTGGTTGCCAAGAGTGACCCCGTGCACCAGAAGCTGCAAAAACAATTTGATACCAAGACCATCCATCGTACTTATCAGGCTCTGGTTTGGGGGATCCCAGCCGAGGGGCAGGGGACGATACACACCTTTATCAACCGCAGCCGCAAGGACCCCACCAAAATGGCGGTGACAAAGACTTCCGGCAAGGAGGCGATTACCCATTGGAAAGCCTTACGGGAATTCACTTATTTTACCTTGTTACAGTTCAACCTGGAGACAGGCCGTACACATCAAATCCGTCTGCACAGCAATTTTATGGGCTGCCCCATCGTGGGCGACCCGGATTATAACGGGCGGGAATCACAATTGTCCCGTCTGCCATCAAACCTGAAAAAGCGCGGTCATCATTTGTTTAAACTGCTTGACCGTCAGTTTTTGCATGCCATCGAGCTGACCTTCATACATCCTCTAACAAATCAACCTTGTACGTTTAAGGCCCCCCTGCCCGCAGATTTACAGAATGTTCTGGACAAGATAAACGATTTGTTTTTGTTGTAACATAAGCCCCCGCCTTATAAAAAGCCCTTGGCAACCGTATAAACTGGGGGACGAAACTCCGATGACAAATTTTTCAAAAATCAAACGCTTGTAATTCCAGATATGCTACCATCGGTTCAAAATCTTTATCGGAAAATAATAGGTGGAGATTGTGTTTGATGCAGTAGGTCCCGATAATTACGTTGATTGTTTTCCTGACCGTAACCCCGTTTTTCCTGAGGGCGCGGTAATTTCTGGCACTGCTCAGGGCAATTTCTTTTCCCAGCATGTTACTAAAGGGAAGCCAATCCAGAAGCTTTTTTGCCGTTTTAAAATCAGTGTCTTTTTGAAATCCCTGTAATATCTCCGTATAGATCAGATCGCCCATTAAGATAAGCTCTTTTCCCAGAAGTTTGTTCAGGATTCCGGTTTGTTCCGTTATTTTTCCGTTAAAGTAGCCAATCCAAACAGAGGTATCGACCATAATCATTTGTCGCTCCTAATGGCTTCAAGATCACCTTCCCACTTTAATTTACCACGGTACTTTTTAATTTTTTCCTGTTCTTTTAATTGAATCAGCAATGCCAATCCCTTTTCTACAGCCTCTCTCTTGGTTTTAAATCCACCTAATGAAAGCGCTTTGCTCATTAGCTGATCATCTATTACAATATTGGTACGCATATTATCTTCCTGCTTTAATGTGTAAATTTGAGATAAAACATACACATTAAAGCAAAAAAGCAATAACTCTTTTATGTTTGGGCATGGTGGCCCTTCTTGTCTTATGTGTTTAAATTTTTTATTTTCATGGTTGTCTCTTTTTCATTTTTGGAAGCAAAACGTTTACGTTCTGCTTCCCGGTGTTTTATTTTTATCAAAATACTTAAAATGTTCGATTCCCTTCAAAATATGCCGATGAATTTACAAGGTTCATCAATAGGGATTTCGATGGCATTATTTGAAACAAATGTTCCAAAGTTAAAAGATAAGCGTGATATTAAAGGGTTGATCAAGGCCTTAAACAGCCGTTCCATGCAGGTACAAACAGATGCTGCCAGGGCATTGGGCAATCTGTATGCCCGTGATGCCGTAGATCCTTTGATCATCGCTTTAACCAATTGGAACCCGGATCTGCAAATTACAGCAGCGGTGGCCTTAGGTGAAATTGGTTCGCCCAAGGCCATAAAGCCCTTGTTGTTCGCTTTAAAAGAGAAAAATACCGAACTCAGGGAAAAGGTTGTTGAAGCGCTTGGGAAAATCGGTTTTGACGCTATCGATCCCTTAATAAAGCTCCTGAACGAAGACAATCCAAAAATTGAAGATCAAATTTTAGTTGTGCTTGTTGAATTGGGCGATGTTGCCCGGCGGCCGCTTAAACGCTTGCTTTCCGACCATAACTTTGAGCGTCGCATTGTATTGCTAAAATATCTTGAAAAGAGCGCCGACAACGAGGCCATCGATATTCTAATTGATTTTCTAAACGATTCTGAATATGAAATGCGTCAGGCCGCCGCTGCCAGTTTGGTGAACCTGGGCCCTGTTGCGGTGCCAAAACTTTTGGAAACCGCTAAATCCCCGGACAGTGATTTGATGCTGATGATTTATTTGTTAAGTAAAAGTGGCGATGAGCGCTGCTTTAAGTTTTTTAAGGAGAATCTATCCAATTCCGATGTCCATATCCGTCGTTCCGCGGCAACAGGTTTGGATAATATAAAATGGGTGCCAAGCAAAGACGATAATGGGGTGTGGTACCGTATTGCCAAACAGCAATGGAATTATATTGTTGCCATGGGGCCGGTTGCCATCGGGCCGCTGAGTAGGGTGTTGGAAGATAAAAACGAAAAAATAAGAAAATCGGCGTTACAGGCGCTTGGCAAAATTGGCACTACCGGTCTGGATTCTTTACTAAAATCACTCGAAAATCCGAGGGCGGAAGTTCGGCTGCATGCTACGGCGGCCCTGGGGAAACTCGGTGAGCATGATGCGGTCCCATCCTTGAATAAATGTCTGGCCGATCCTGATCCGCGCGTAAGACGCACTGCCGTGGAATCACTCGGCATGATTGGCGCCGGGTCATGTATCAATCCAATCATCATGGCTTTAAAGGATGATGATCCGCAGGTGCGAAGCCTAGCCATAAAAAATTTAGACCTATTTGATGACCCGCGTAAGTTGGACCTTTTTCTCGCCATGCTTTCGGATACATCCAAAAGCGTATCCGATCAACTTATGGAAACTTTGGTTAACAAGGGCGACGAAGTACTTGATCCATTAATTGACGCCCTTGAAGAGCAAAACCCAATCGTAAAAATTAATGCCGCTACATGTTTGGGATATTTTGGGGATAAACGGGCGGTCCCTGCATTAATCCCGCTGCTGTCGAATATGATCTGGTCCGTAAGACGGTCCGCGGCCTTCGCCCTGGGCAAGCTTACAGACCGCCGCTCGGTATTACCATTGGCCAAACTGCTTAAGGATGATAAGGAAGAAGTATGTATTGCCGCCGCACAGGCCTTAAGCAAAATTGGAATTATGGCGCTTTCTACCCTATTGCCGTTATTAATTGGGCGCAAAAAAAATAAATTTGCCGTTTTATCGCTTAAAGAAATGGGGAACATAGCAATTTCACCATTATTGGAGTTGTTAAAACAGGATGACGCCCAGATACGTCGGGCCGCGGTAAAGGTGTTGGATTTAATAGGCTGGAAACCGGAAAAAAACGAATTGGGCGCCTCTTATTGGATTGCCAAACAAGACTGGGCAAAGAGTGCGGAAATTGGCGAACCGGCCGTAGATCCATTGATAACGGTACTGGATGATCCCGAGATGTGGAACAGAATCGAAGCCGCGGCGCACCTTGGCAAAATTGGTGACTATAAAGCGGTTGATTCGTTGGTGCTTTCCCTGGGGGACAAGTATTGGAAGGTGCGTGACACGGCGGCAAAGGCATTGATAAAAATGGGACGTAAGGGGGTGGAGCCCTTGATTAACGCCATGCTTACCGGCAATAAGGAATCGTATGTTAAAATCGTGGAAACCCTGGCGGAAATCGGTGATAGACGTGCTGTAAAGCCACTTGTGTATGTTTTAAAAGATAAACGTTCTTTCGTACGCGAAAACGCAGCAAAAGCCCTCGAAAAAATGAATGCCCTGGAAGGCGAACGCCGTTGCGGACATTGTGGAAAAATTGCCCATAAAACTCTTGTCGAAGGCGATCTCTGTCCATTCTGTAATCATAAGTTGCATTTTAAACAATCCGAAGTGTCCGATATCAGTTAACTTGCTTTGCCAGGAATCCCAACCCGCCTGTTTCGTAAAATACTAAGTTATTCAAATAATTTTTACTGTTTGTGAAGTGATTTTCGAAAAACTCAACGCTTACCTTTATGTTTGAATTCTTTAGATTTTTATATTGTGAATATTCATTTTTAATGGAGATAATATTTTTGTAATTTTATCGGGTTATTGATTATAAAACGTATAGAAAGGTAATTATGGACTTTTTGAAAATACTTGGTATTAAGGATAAAAATCATGGCTGCAGTACCGGACGTAAATGGCGTAATACAGAAGACCAGGGCGAATTAAAAATCGTTTCTCCTGCAACAGGTGAATACATTGCTTCTGTCTATCAGGCGTCATTAAACGATTATGAACATGTTATCGCCACTTCACAGCAGGCCTTTAAAACCTGGCGCAAGATCCCTGCGCCCAAAAGAGGGGAAATCGTTCGTCAAATCGGTAATAAATTACGTGAATTTAAAGACCCCCTGGGCCGACTTGTTTCTTATGAAATGGGGAAGTCATTACAGGAAGGCTGGGGCGAAGTTCAGGAAATGATCGATATTTGTGATTTAGCTGTAGGCCAATCGCGTCAGCTGTATGGCTTTAGCATGAAATCCGAACGGGAAGACCATCGTATGTATGATCAGTACCATCCGCTTGGTACGGTTGCCATTATCACCGCCTTTAACTTTCCGGTTGCCGTCTGGGCGTGGAATGCTATGTTGGCCGCTGTTTGTGGTGATGTAAATATATGGAAACCTGCGTCCAAAGTGCCTCTTACCGCCGTTGCGTGTCAAAATATCATCCAAGATGTGTTGGAAGAAAATAATGTTCCCGAGGGCGTTTTTAGTTTAATCATCGGGAAAGGTTCCACCATTGGTGAAAGTATTTTAAATGATAAACGTGTGCCACTGGTGTCCCTGACCGGCTCGACCAGAGTTGGAAAACGGGCCGGGGAACTGGTGGCCAGGCGGCTTGGAAAGTATATCCTGGAACTTGGCGGGAACAACGCCATCATTCTGACGCCGGACGCGAACCTTAAACTTGCCGTACCGGCCATCGTCTTTGGGGCCGTGGGCACTTGTGGTCAGCGTTGTACCTCCACACGCCGGGTGATAGTTCATGAGGATATTTATGAGAAGGTGAAAGATGCGATGATTAAAGCCTATGGCCATCTGAAAATTGGGAATCCGCTTGACATAGATAACCATGTTGGTCCTTTAATCGACAAGTTCGCCGTTGAAGATATGCAGGCCGCCTTGCACAGAGCTGAGCAGGAGGGCGGTAAAATTATTTATGGCGGGGAAACATTAAATGGTCCAGGATATGAAAACGGCTTATATGTACGGCCGGCCTTAGTGGAAGCCGAAAACCATTTTGAAATCGTTCAGGAAGAAACCTTCGCCCCTGTATTATACCTGATTAAATATAGCGGTGATGTAGAAAATGCCATCGATATCCAAAACGGGGTGGTGCAAGGTTTATCATCGGCCATCTTTACCAATAATTTGTTAGAAGCCGAAACCTTTCTTTCAACTGCCGGCAGCGATTGCGGTATTGCCAATGTAAATATCGGTACTTCCGGCGCTGAAATCGGTGGTGCTTTTGGGGGAGAAAAAGAAACCGGTGGCGGACGTGAATCCGGTTCCGATGCCTGGAAGGCCTATATGCGCCGTCAGACAAACACCATCAACTATGGTAAGGCTTTACCATTGGCACAAGGCATTAAATTTGACCTTGATTAAATCACAAAGTGCTTCCAAAAAATTAATGGATCCAAAGCCTCCCGGATTGCTCCGGGGGGACTTTGTTTTTGATAATGATGAAAATTTACACCGGTTTTGGTGATAAAGGCGACACGGCCTTGTTTGGTGGGAAGAAGGTACGTAAGGATAACCAGAGGGTAGAAACCTATGGGGCCCTTGACGAACTGAACAGCATACTTGGTGTATTGCGTGCGCAAAATACATCGGCTAAGATCGATGGGGTATTGGAAACGGTTCAAAACGAAATATTTGTTCTTGGATCGGAAATCGCCACACCGGAGACGGCCCGGAGCAAACAGTTTAGTGACCATATCGATAAAACCCACATTGATGCAATCCAGGATAATATAGATCAACTTTCGTCACAGCTTCCCGAATTAAAGAATTTTATATTGCCGGCAGGCTGTGCCGCTTCGGCAACGGCTCATTGGGCAAGGACGGTGTGCCGCAGGGCAGAACGGCAATTGGTGCACCTGATGACCCAAGCGGATATCCGTAACGAATTGCTGGTGTATTTGAACCGCTTGAGCGATTTACTTTTTGTTGTGGCCCGTTATGAAAATGTCATAAATAAAACGCCGGATGTATCATGGCTGGGCATTAACAGAAAATAATTTATCATAACCTTTGGCTGTCCCGAAAGCACTATATAAGCTAATAAATGTTTTAAATACGTTTATTGGCCGGGTAGAAGCTTTAAATTTTAATGGAAATTAGGCACGGATGCAAAAGCTAATTGTACTCATATTCCTGCTTTATACTATCCTTTTTGGACAAACCATCCTAAAAAAGACAACCGGAATACCCGCCGGGTATTATGATCCGGCCAATGGAAAAACCGGAACCGCGCTTAAAACAGCTTTGCACAACATCATCAATGGCCATACGCGTTATCCTTATACATCATCCAGCACGGATGTCTGGGATATCCTGATGGACACCGATGAAGATACCTTGAACAGCAATAATGTTATCCTTATCTATACCGGTCGCTCACAAGACAAAAACTTAAATGCCAGTAACGGCAATGATCCGGATTATTGGAACCGGGAACATGTTTGGGCAAAATCGCATGGTTTCCCAAATTCATCGGATACTGCATACACCGATGTACACCACCTCCGTCCGGCAGATGCATCGGTAAATTCTTCCCGTAGCAACAAGGATTTTGACAATGGAGGAAGCGCTCAGGGCGAGGCCCCGGACACCTATACCGATAGCGACTCCTGGGAACCGCGGGACGCCGTAAAAGGGGACGTGGCCCGGATGATGTTTTATATGGCCACCCGTTATGAAAATGATGGGGATTATGATCTGCAACTTCAGGAACCCATACCCTCCAGCGGGCCGCATTTTGCAAAATTGTCTGTTTTGCTGCAATGGAACCAGCAGGACCCCGTGGATCACTGGGAACAAATCCGTAACGACAAAATCTATACGACCTGGCAGCATAACCGTAATCCCTTTATTGATCATCCCGAATATGCAGACTTGATCTGGGGTTCACAAAACATAAAAGCCGAACCAAGCAATCATCCAACAAATTTTACAGCCACCGCCAACGGTCAAGATGTTACACTCAATTGGACCGATGCAACAGGCGCGGTTCTCCCGGACAGTTATTTGATAAAAGCCTCTGTAAACGGCTTTGCCGCCATCAGCGACCCTCAGGATGGCATACCGTTGGATGATGACACAAATCTATCGGATGGCAACGGGGCAAAAAATGTAGCATACGGGACGGGAACATACACTTTTAGCGCCTTGGATGTGAGCACGGTTTATTATTTCAAAATTTATTCCTACACCAACAGCGGTTCAAATGTTGATTTTAAAACCGATGGCGTCATCGATACGGCATCGGCTACAACAGCCCCGGGTGGTGGCGGTTCCGGTAGTACAGAGCTGTTCATATCGGAATATGTGGAGGGTACCAGCAATAATAAATATCTCGAAATTTATAATGGCACATCCGGCTCCGTCAACCTCTCTGCATATGATGTGCAGATTTACTACAATGGCAATTCAAGCCCCGGAACAACCATTTCATTAAGCGGTTCCGTGGTCAGCAGCGATGTTTTTGTCATGGCCAACTCCTCCGCCGATGCCTGGGGCGGTACGCCGGACATGACTTCCGCCAACCTTAATTTTAATGGCAATGATGTGGTTGTATTGCGAAAAAACAGTGCGGATATCGATATGATCGGCAGTATAGGCAGTTCGGCGAATTTATTCCAGGATAAGACCCTGCGCCGTAAAAGCAGCGTGTCGGCGCCAACCACCACCTATAACAGCGCAGAGTGGGATGAATTGACTTTAACATATGATGGGTTGGGCAGCCATACGGCTGATAGCCCCTTGCCTGTTGATCTAATTGCCTTTACATCGAAATGGATTAATGGCCGGGTTCAGCTGGAATGGTCAACAGCGTCCGAGCTCGAAAACCAGGGATATCTTATCGAACGGGCGCAGGGTTCGGGTATTTATATGGAGATCGCATCGTACGAGAATATAGATGGGTTAAAGGGGGCGGGCACAACATCCCAAACCCGGAACTATGCGTATTTGGACGAATTTGCAAACCAGGGTGAAGAATTAAACTATCGTTTATGGGATGTAAGCTATAGCGGCAGAAAACGCCTCATAGGGGAAACACTGCTTTCGGTTTCCGGTCAGGGACGGCGGGGGCCCATCATCCCTTCGGCCACACGTTTGTTTGCTAATTATCCCAATCCGTTCAATCCATCAACCCGTATTCGATTTGATCTTGCTGAAACATTGTGGGTAAAATTGGCGGTTTATGACCTGCGTGGACATTTGGTGGAAACCTTGCTGGATGGGCCAAAAAATACGGGCCATTATTCCATCCTGTGGAATTCACACTCTGCCGCAGGGCGTCCATTGTCATCGGGAATTTACTTTATCCACTTTTCGGCGGGGCGGTTTGTGCAAAACCGCTCCATGTTATTGATTAAATAGTTTTCCCCGGGGCATTGATTTTTTTATTTTAGCTGCCTTCATTATATTCAACACGCTGATTTTATTTCCTCTCTTATAATTAAAATATGGATCAACCAATAAAGACCGGTTAAATGTCGATACTCGAAACAGAAATTGCTATTATTGGCGCAGGCCCTGCCGGGGCAACAACCTCCATTTTTCTTTCCAAGGCCGGGGTCCCACATGTAATTTTTGATAAGGCCGAATTTCCAAGGGACAAAATCTGCGGTGATGCGCTGAGTGGAAAGGTAGGAGCGGTTCTCAATAGGATTGATCCGGATTTAGTGTACCAACTTGATAAAGATCCGCATGTTAAAAATTCCTGGGGCGTGCGTTTTGTGGCGCCCAATGGTACGGCACTCGATGTGCCTTTTATAAAAGATACAAGCAAGCAAAAGCATGCACCGGGCTTTATTGTAAAACGAATGGTTTTTGATAAATTTCTTACCGATTTGATCGATGAGGATTTTGCCCAAAAAAAATTGGGCTGCTCCGTTACAGCCATTTCGGATGGCCGGGACTCTGTTGAGATAACGTATCAACAGGACGGCAAACAGAAATACTGTAGGGCCCGGATGGTCATTGGCGCCGGTGGGGACCGGTGTATTGTGGCGCGTAAGATGGCAAATCGTAAGATCGATCCGCGTCATTATGCTGCCGGCATGCGCGGATATTTTGAAAATGTGGGCGGTATGCATCCACAAAATTTTATCGAACTCCATTTCATCCCCGAAGTTTTACCCGGATACTTATGGATTTTTCCCCTGGCGGATAATCAGGCCAATGTGGGAATTGGTTTACTTTCATCCCGTCTGCGTAAGAAAAATTTCAAATTAAAAAAGATGATGCTGGATGCGATCTCAAACCACCCCGAGTTACGAGAGCGTTTTAAAAACGCGCGTTTGATAGGCGATATAAAAGGCTGGGGGCTGCCCCTTGGTGCAAAACGCCGCCAGCTATCCGGGAACCGTTTTATTCTGACAGGCGACGCGGCATCGCTTATCGACCCCTTTACCGGCGAAGGCATAGGCAATGCTATGTTTAGCGGGCGGTTGGCCGCACAAGTGGTGCAAAAACTGAGGTTAAAAAATGACTACTCGGCACAAAGTTTAAAAATATTTGATGATATGGTTTATGATGCTTTATGGAATGAACTACAGATTAGCTATAAAATTTTAAAATTGGTGGATTTTCCATGGTTGTTTAACTGGGTAGTAAACAGGGCGATAAAAAACAAGACCCTTCAGGATACCATTATTTCCATGTTCGAAAATTTAGATGTTCGTGCCCAATTAAAAAAACCGTCTTTTTATTTTAAGTTATTGTTCAATCGCTAAATAGAATTTCAATGGCTGCGGCTTTGCCGGATGGGGTGTCCTGTATCCTTAAGGGAAACAATTGCTACCCTGCGGATTTATAACGTCATGTTTTTATTCCGGTTTTTTGCTTACGCTGTAAGGATATAGTATCGGCATCTATTTGTTACTCTGTGCGGATGATCTGCTACGCGTCACAGTTTTATAATGCAGGTATTATCCTGGAACCGTACTAAAGGCCGGACCCAAAAAATTGGAAGGGAAGATAATTTGCCGGAAAGAAAAAAAATTGAATTTCAAAATAATTTGGGCGAGACATTGTACGGATTGCTGGAAAAGCCTGAACATACCTTAGGCTTTGCCGTTTTTGCCCATTGCTTTACATGCTCCAAGGATATCGCAGCGGCTTCACGGATAAGCAGGGCGTTGTCCACAAAGAATATAGCGGTCCTGCGCTTTGATTTTACCGGTCTGGGCAATAGTGACGGTGATTTTTCAAATACAAATTTTTCATCCAATGTGCAGGATTTAGTGTGTGCTGCAAATTATTTAAAGGAAAACTATGGCGCACCTTCAATTCTTATCGGACACAGCCTCGGCGGGGCAGCGGTCCTGGTGGCATCACAATTTATCCCGGAAGCCAAAGCAGTTGTGACTATTGGCGCCCCCGCGTCTGCAGCACATGTTAAACATAATTTTGGTGTTCATGAAGATGAAATTCTGCAAAAGGGTAAAGCCGAAGTTAATCTTGCCGGAAGTAAATTTACTATAAAAAAACAGTTCCTTGAAGACCTTGAAAACTATAGTGAGTTCAACCATATAGCGGATATGCACAAAGCTGTTCTTATCATGCACTCCCCAACCGATGCGATCGTATCAATTGATGAAGCGGCAAAAATTTATACACAGGCCAGACATCCCAAAAGTTTTATTTCACTGGATAAAGCCGATCATCTTCTGACGAAAAAAGAGGATTCAGAATATGTAGCTTCCCTGATTTCGTCCTGGGTTGAACGTTATATTTAAAATATATCCCACTTGAATTATGCAAATTCCTATCGTAATTTAACGCGTTAAAAATGGAATAAACCATTATCGTATGGAAGCGGTACTCCTTCTTAATCTTGGGGTGGCGCCGATGTTTACCGACTTTTTTTTTAAACCATCATTTTTTTTTCGCTTTGTTTCTTTCTTATTATTCCTTTTCCAGATACCACTTTTCGGACAAGTCACGTTTTCGGAGGTTATGAATAATCCTGCCACCAGCGAGGCGCATGATGAATTTATCGAACTTTATAATACCGGGCCGGACAGTATGGATCTCTCTAATTGGTATATCGATGATTCTCTGGCGGTTGATGAGATTCGGGAAACAGGGCAGGGGGCCGTACTCGCCCCCGGGCAGTATGCCATCATCCTTGATGGGAGTTATTTTGAGAATTCATCGACTTATGACAGCATAATCCCGGATTCCGCACTGATCCTGCGCATTGCCGACAAAGCCTTTGGAAGAAGCGGGTTGAGCAATTCCATTAACCGCCGCCTGTCACTTTGGTCCGGGGATAGTGTGCTGATCAGCTGCTATAAATATCGGGCTACCTACCCGGCCGGTTTCAGCAATGAGAAAATGATAATGGAAGGCGATAATAATTCGGATAATTGGAATCAATCATTAAAATATGGTGGAACACCGGGCTACCGTAATTCAGTCTCGCCCTATACAATTGATCTCGGCTTTAAGTCTGTAAACTGGAAACCCTCATCGCTTGTCCTGGTAGATCAACAGGAAGAATTTACGCTTATCATCGCAAATATGGGGCAGCTATTGTTCGATGGTTCCACGGAAATACATTTGTTTGCCGATGCAAACAGGGATTCGGTTTTTGATAATAACGATCTGGAAATATACCGGGAAACCAGAAACGTAAAGATAGAACCTAAAGAAGAACTTCAGATAAAATTCGGGTATCGCTTTAAATCTTCGGCGAAATATCAACTTGTTGCAGAACAAAAGGCTGCAAAAGATCAAAATGCATTTAATGATAAAATCTATAAAAGGATTAAGATTTTGGACGCTTCTGCCAATATCCAGCTTTCCGAAATCAAATTTTTAACGCAGAGCGGTGAACCGGAATGGATCGAGCTGTACAATGGAGGCAATAAAAAAGCGGATCTTTTTGGCTGGGCGCTGGCCGATAAAAAGGATACGGTCCTGGTGGATTCGTCTGTATATATTTTGCCGGGTCAGTGGAAAGTACTCACAGCGTCGCTATCCATACACGATTATTATGATCTGGCGGACTCACTTATCGTTTTGCTTCCTCATTTCATCACCTTAAACAATGATCAGGATGTTATATATCTGCTAACGCCTGTAGGCGGATGGTATGAACAGGTGGGTTATTTAGAAAACTGGCTGGAAGGTGAAGAGGGGCGAAAACCTTCTCTTGAACGCATCCGTTATGATACAGATGCCCGAATTCAAAGTAATTGGGGACCCAGTACAGATGCCTCTGGCGCTACTCCGGGTAGCGCAAATAGTCTGCAAATAAGCGGCACATTGCCCAAAACAGGGAAGCTAAGCATTACCCCCAATCCTTTTTCACCCGATGGCGACGGCTTTGAAGACCACGCGTTTATTCAAATGGAATTGCCAACACCCACATCGCGTTTACGTGTGGAGATTTTTGATTTGGCAGGTCGGCTGATTCGTGACCTGCGTGAAAATAGCTTTAGCGGAAGTGAGAACAAGCTCATATGGGATGGACGTAACAATGCGGGATCTGTTGTCCGTATGGGGATTTATATTATCAATGCCGAAATAATCAGTGACAAAAATGGATTGATCCAGAGCATCCGAATGCCAATAGTGGTAGCCGGTAAGTTATAAAGGCCGGCCTTGCAGTCTGTGATATGTTTTTATGCTGGAAATACAAAAGGGGATGGGGTAAGGAGTATAATCTAATGGGATATTTAAAGGATAGACTTTTCCTCTGCTGGACAATGATTTTCGATGAAGCCAACCGTTTCAATGTTGATTCCCTAATCGTATCATCGTAAATTCATTTTTAAACAACGCATATAATTCAAGGAGAAAAAAATGTCCAATGCTTTTTTTAAAGTTCCAGATCCGGTAAACGAGCCTATTTTGTCCTATGCCGCCGGTACTCCGGAAAAAGCCGCACTAAAAGCAGAACTCAAAAGACTGTCGTCGATAAAAATTGAAGTGCCATTGATTATTGGCGGTAAAGAAGTAAAAACCGGAAAGACCGCTGAGATGCGTGTTCCGCATGATCATAAACATGTTTTGGGCACGTATCATAAAGCTGGCGCCCAGGAAGTTCAGATGGCCATCGATGCCGCGCTAAAAGCCCAAAAACAATGGGCAAACATGGCCTGGGAACAACGTGCCGCAATTTTTCTAAAAGCAGCCGATTTACTTGCCGGGCCCTGGCGGGCCACGATCAACGCCGCCACCATGCTGGGGCAATCCAAAACGCCTGTTCAGGCGGAAATCGATTCGGCCTGTGAACTGATCGATTTTTGGCGTTTTAACGCACATTATATGGCAGGGATAATGGCCGATCAGCCTTATTCCCCATCCGGAATGTGGAACAGGGTTGAATACCGGCCGCTGGAAGGATTTGTTTTTGCGGTAACCCCGTTTAATTTTACATCGATAGCCGGAAACCTGCCCAGCGCTCCGGCCATGGTAGGCAACGTGGCCTTATGGAAACCGGCATCAAGCGCCGTATATTCGGCCTGGTTCCTGATGCAGTTATGGAAAGAGGCCGGGTTGCCCGATGGTGTGATCAATTTTATACCCGGATCCGGCGCCCAGGTTGGTAACCCGGTTATGGCCAGCCCGGATATGGCGGGTATCCATTTTACCGGCTCTACGGCTGTTTTTCAAAATATGTGGAAAACCGTTGGCGATAATATCCACAAGTCCAAATACTATCCGCGTATCGTAGGCGAAACCGGCGGTAAGGATTTTATCTTTGCTCACAAAGACGCCGATGTGGATGCGCTTGTTGTTGCTGCATTACGCGGGGCCTTTGAATACCAGGGGCAAAAATGTTCGGCGGCATCGCGCATGTATATTCCTGAATCGATTTGGGATGAATTTAAGCACAAATATGTTGCGGAAGTCCGCAATATTAAAATGGGGCCGGCGGAGGATTTTACAAATTTTATGACCGCGGTAATCGATAAGGCAGCTTTTGAAACGATCAGGGATTATATCGAATTTGCCCGGAAATCATCTGAGGCCGAAATTATTACCGGTGGTGGCTGTGACGACCGTACCGGTTATTTCGTCGAGGCTACAACAATCGTGACAACGAATCCAACATTTAAAACAATGGTTGAAGAAATCTTTGGACCGGTTTTAACCATATTTGTTTATGCTGATGAAAAATTTGAAGAGACCCTTGATCTGTGTGATACCAGCGCTAAGTATGCATTAACCGGCGCCATTTGGTCACAAGACCGTAATGCATTGATCCACATGGCAGACAAGCTGCGCAACACGGCCGGTAATTTTTATATAAACGACAAGCCAACAGCCGCTGTGGTAGGGCAACAGCCCTTTGGCGGAGGCAGGGCGTCCGGTACAAACGACAAGGCGGGCAGCGCGATGAACCTGTTACGCTGGATGTCCGTAAGGACTATGAAAGAAACCTTTGTCCCGCCCAAAACCTGGACTTACCCATTTATGGATGAAAAGTAATACGCTTGTTATCGGGACCTGTTTCCGGACAGGTCCCGTATTTAAGAAAAAACAGATAAATTATTTGCGTTGATAATTGGGACAATGTAAATTCAAAACTCTTTTTTAATTCTCCGGGGCTGTAGCTCAGTTGGGAGAGCGCTTGAATGGCATTCAAGAGGTCAGCGGTTCGATCCCGCT
>CAYWBI010000025.1:0-29772 GCA_964456445.1 uncultured Calditrichaceae bacterium | reverse complement strand
AAAGAGGATAGTACAAAAGGTAAATCAGGGGCGTAGCCCTAAAATCTTTGTAGAAAAAAAGATTCATTTAATATAAATGTCAGGGCTCCGCCCCTATTCTATTTCCACCATTTGATCAGCTACGAAGATTAAAGGGCTAACGCCCCAAATAAAAGAGGATAGTACAAAAGGTAAATTAGGGGCGTAGCCCTAAAATCTTCGTAGAAAAAAATATTCGTGAAATGATGTGTATATTCATGGCTAACAATAAAAATCACCTTTTTGGTTCCGGCTTGTCCGGGTTAGGAATTGTTGGAATATAAAATTAAAATGTATATCCCGGCTGCATATTTTTTCATGAAGACCATAACCCGGGCAGGCAGATGCACAGGGCGCTGCCCTTCGCTTTGATATTTTTCCCCTTTGGGGAAAAGAAACATGCCACAATATTATGTTTCGGTTTGTCTTGGTTAGATAAATTGGTTTTTGATATACGAACAAGGAACACCGATATTCGATTTTGGAACGGCGCGGTCCTGGCAGATCGGAAATCTTCAATCGTTGATCGGTGTTCGGTGTTCGTTTTGTCTTGTGCTCAATTGCCCCTGCCTTTTGGTGGGGGATACAAAACACCATAATACAATTATGGGTATTAGCCCAAAACATATCCCCAAAGGAACAATTTATAAAACCCTTTCAGGGTTTTTTACTGTTGCTCAACCTTTACCAGGGCGCTGCCCTTCGCTTTGTTATTTTTCCCCGTTGGGGAAAAGTGGAATCATGCCAGTGCATAAGTCCTTGATATGCGAATAAGGAACATCGATATTCGATTTTATAATATCAGTTCCAGACAGATCAGAAATCTTCAATCGTTGATCGATGTTCGGTGTTGCTTTAAATGGAAATTGCAATCAAATATAAATTGCTGCATTGCCTCTGCCTTTGTTTCCATTATACTTTTTCATTTTGATTTTCCAGCTAATTAAAATAAATATGTATTTCCATAAAAAATGCCAGTAAATATCTTTTTTAATCCATCACTATATCTTGGACATTATATTGACGGGGTGTAAATTTATCATACTTCAACACGACAACATATAGTTAGATCAAGGAGTACATATGCCCGATGCTTATTTTATAACGCTTATAATTTTGGTGATTTTTAGTATTGTCCTGCCCTTTATACGCAAAAAGAACACCCATCAACTTAAACAGATACAGGATATGGAATCATCAATCTTGCGATTTGAAACTGAATTAAACCGGATTGACAAAATGATCAGGGACGAATTTCAACGTAACCGTCTTGAGGCACAAAAATCCGCAGCCGACAACCGTGAGGAGCTAACCAGGTCCCTGCGAAATTTCCAACAGGCTTTTGGAGACAATATCCGTCAGCTTAATGAGCTACTCCGCCAAAAATTTAATGACTATAGTAAACAACAAACCCAACAAAACCGCCAGGCCTCGGAAAATATCCATACCCTGAGCAGCCTGCTGGAAAAACAGCTTAAGAGCCTGAACGAAATGGTGGAAAAAAATTTAAGAGCCATGCGTGAAGACAATGGCAAACAGCTCACTGAGATGCGCCATACGGTTGATGAGAAGCTGCAAAAAACACTAAATATTCGCCTGAGCCAGTCCTTCGAAACAGTAGGCAAACAATTACAAGCCGTGCAGGAAGGTTTGGGTCAAATGAAATCTCTCGCCAGCGATGTGGGCGGATTAAAAAAGGCCTTAACCAATGTTAAGATACGTGGGGGTATTGGCGAAGTACAATTGGAAATGCTGCTCGAGCAGCTATTGGCCCCCGATCAATATGCCGCCAATGTGAACACCAAAAAAGGCTCGTCCTTTCAGGTTGAGTTTGCTATAAAACTCCCGGGAAAAGATGACAGTGGTCTGCCTGTTTGGCTTCCCATTGACGCCAAGTTTCCAAAGGATGTCTATGAGCGATTGCAGGAGATGCAGGAGAAGGGTGATGCCGCCGAGATCTCTGTTGCACAAAAAAACTTTATATCAACTATCAAAAGTATGGCCGCCGATATCCGCGACAAATATCTTGATCCGCCCCACACCACAGATTTTGGTATCATGTTTCTACCTTTCGAAGGTATATATGCCGAAGTGGTCCGTCGCGCCGCGCTGTTGGAAGAATTGCAGCGGGAGTATAAAACCATTGTTACCGGTCCGGCTACCCTGGCCGCCATATTAAACAGCCTTCAAATGGGTTTCCGTACACTGGCGCTGCAAAAACGCAGTAGCGAAGTGTGGCGGATTCTTGGCGCCGTGAAGAAGGAATTCGAAAATTTTGGCGGGTTGATGGGCAAGGCACACAAAAACATCCAAACAGGCCTCAGCCAACTGGACGATGTAATGGGAAAACGCACCCGGGCCATACAACGTAAACTAAAAGATGTGGAAACCCTTGATAGCAGTGAGGCTCAAAAAATATTACCGGACATGCGGGACACAGAAGACGATTAAAGAGGTGGGGTTCATTCAGTATATGGAATTAACATTAGCCAAGATGTTTAGATCATAAAAACACTCTTAACACAGTCAATGTGCAATCAATCATGGAGCGCCCAACAAATACCTTCTCGCACCTTAGTACCCGGTTACGGCTGTATTTCCGGATTGAACATTATCCAGAATTACTATTTTTTAGGTTTGATAAGAATCCGTTGAAATGAGGTGTTACCTGAACAAGAAAATGTATTGTTTTTTCAATATAAATAAGAACAACGTTTTCACAGTTGAAATAGAAGCATTGCTTGTTTAAACTGAAACTTAAAAATCATCTTTTAAAATGAAGCATAAAAATATGACTGAATCAAATCCACGCAAACCGCTAATTTTATTTGGCAGACAACCCGTTTTAGAAGCATTGCGTGCATCGTTTCCATTGCAGGAAATTTTTCTGGCCCGTGAAGCCAGTGGAAAAATTATAGCCGTGATTAAGAAATTGGCCTTATTAAAAAAAGTCCCGATAAACTTTGTAAAAAACAAAAATGATGTTCAAAAAATTTCTGGCCCGGTTGTGCATCAGGGCATAGCCGCTGTTGGAGATGATATTATCACCCGGCCAGAGAGCGGGCTTGAGTCTTTTTTAACTGCGATCAAGTCACCTTTTTTTGTCGTCCTGGACCAGATACAAGATCCACACAATATGGGGGCGATTATGCGCAGTTGCGAAATAGCAGGTGTCGATGCATTGATTGTTCCCGACAAAGGATCTGCCGAGTTAAATGGTACAGTTGCCAAAACATCGGTGGGCGCACTATTTCATCTGAACATTTTTAGGGTCAGTCAGTTGGAAAGCAGTATTGAACTTTTTAAAGGCTATAACATAAACACACTTGCGCTTATGCCTTCCGCCGATGACCTTTTATATAATAAAAATCTTAAAAAAGGTATAGCCTTAGTTGTTGGCAGTGAAGGGTCCGGAGTGCGAAAAAACATCGTCCGGTTATGTAACGGACCGGTCAGTATTCCACAATTTGGAAAAATTAATTCATTAAATGCCTCGGTGGCCACGGCCGTTGTTTTATATGAAGTCGTTCGCCAACGCCTAAATACCAATCCAAAATAACTGAAATTGGAGGGGCGAAATGATTAATCGGATTCCCCCGATGGCGTCACATTAAAATTTTAGGAGAACGGATGTACCGAATACTTTGGGCAGATGATGAGATTGAACTGTTAAAAGCACACATCATATTTTTGAAATCGAAGGGCTACGAGGTTATTGCTGTCACAAATGGTGATGACGCGATAAGCACCGTCAAAAACCAAACCGTGGACATTGTATTGTTGGATGAGATGATGCCGGGCAAGGATGGCCTGACTACGTTGAATACAATCAAGGATTTAAAGCCGCAGGTTCCGGTTATCATGATAACCAAGAATGAAGAAGAAAGCCTGATGGAAGAGGCCATCGGAAAAAGGATTGATGACTATCTCACAAAACCGGTCAATCCAAGCCAAATTTTGATGGCGTGTAAAAAGCTGCTTGAGCGGCGTGATATCGTCAATGAACAACGCAGTCAACAATATGCCCGTGAGATGAGCAACATATCCATGTCGCTGATGAATGTGTCCGGTGCAGATGACTGGATTGAGATGGCTACTAAACTTTTTCGTATGGATATGGAGCTGGACAGTTCCAGTGATAACGATTTTCGTAACATCCTATATGATCAACGAAAAGAGTGTAACAAAGAATTTTGTAAATTTGTGGAAAAAGATTATCCGCGTTGGGTGAACAATCCACAAAACCGCCCCACTCTCTCTACCGACCTTGTTCAGAAATATTTGGTACCGGGTATCAAGCGGGGCCGAAAATCCATCCTTATTGTCATAGATTGTATGCGGCTGGATCAATGGTACATGCTGGAACCGTTCTTTTACGACTGGTTCCAAGTTGAGACAAAATTCTATTATTCCGTGCTGCCCACATCCACACCCTTTTCACGTAATGCCATTTTTAGCGGACTGTTTCCCCGGGAAATCGAAAAAACCTATCCCCAGTTCTGGAGCCTGGATGAAGATGATGAGAGCCTGAACAAGTATGAAAAGGAGCTTCTTGAATTACAGTTAAAACGAAACCATGTGGATCAAAATTTAACCGTAAGTTATGTAAAAATTATGAACAATAATGATGCAAACAATTTTGATAAAAATCTGAATAATTTTGTTCAGGCAGATGTGATGGGCATCGTTATAAATTTTGTGGATATCCTGGCCCATAGCCGTTCTGATTTGCCCATTCTGAGAGAAATTGCCCCCAACGAACCGGCCTATCGTTCGCTTACAAAATCCTGGTTTCAGCATTCACCGTTTATGTCCGTTTTTAGCCGTTTAGCCGAAATGGATGTGGACATTTATCTCACATCGGATCATGGCAGTGTACGCGGGCTGACCGGCGCAAAAGTTATCGGCGACCGTGAGACATCAACTAGTTTACGCTATAAATTTGGCCGGAGTTTAAAGGTCGATAAAAAACAGGCGGTTCTTATAAAAAATCCCCACGAATGGCAATTGCCCATGCACGGTATTAACACCACGTATATAATTGCCAAGGAAAACAATTACTTTGTTTATCCAAACAACTACAACAAATTTATCCGTCATTATAAGGACAGTTTTCAACACGGCGGGATATCCATGGAAGAGGTAATTCTCCCGATCATAAAACTCACGTCAAAAAAATAACATCGCATTTTATTGCGCTATTTCGCGGGATTTGCTGGTGTCATGCTGTAATCAATATAGAAGATATCGATTGCGTAAGGCTTTAAATTCCCCGACACCCATTCGGCTTAAAGAATCCAGTTTCAAATCATTCCTGTTCAGTATTGCCTGGCGTAATAGGTCCGACCCGGCCAGGCGGTCAAAATGGCCATTTTTAAATTTTAAACTATCTGGGTACATTTTATATATTTGAGCGATAATTTTAAGTCCGCTATAGAAGGGACGTAGTGCGCTTCGATTTGAAATATATATCCGACAGCCGGAACAAGACACGTTTTTTAATTTGGGGCTTAGCGACATCCCGGGGATGGCAACAGGGGTAAAAGTCGTATCAATAAAAACCAAACCAGGCAGGCTAAGATTATTTAATGCATCTGTAAGCGAGTCACCGTTGATCCAGTGGGAACCAAATACTTTAAAGGGTAGCAGGGTACCCCGACCTTCCGAAACATTTGTCCCCTCGATAAGGCATAGACCGCTATAAAGTGCTGCCGTTTGTATATCGGGCATATTGGGCGATGGCTTGATGAAGGGTAAACCGGTTTCGTTAAACCATTTCTCCCGCTGCCAGTTTGTCATTTTTATAACGATCAATTCTGCTTTTATTCCGTGGGCAAGCCAACCCTCATTATTTATCATCGTCGCTAATTCGCCCGATGTCATGCCATGTCTAACCGGTATGGGAAACATCCCCACAAATGAGCTAAAGGCTGTATCCAGAACGGTTCCCTGAACATCGATTCCGTCAATGGGGTTGGGCCGGTCCAGCACCACAAAGGGAATATCGTTTTCAGCCGCCGCTTCCATAGCAAGAGCCATGGTTGAGATGTAGGTATAATAGCGGCTGCCAATATCCTGGATATCAAAAACGAGCATATCCACATTCTTTAGCATCCCTGGTGTAGGCTTATGATGGGCGCCATACAAACTATAAACCGGAACATTGGCCGTGGGATCGCTGTTATCCCCCACTATTGCCCCGGCATCCGATTGACCTTTAAAACCATGTTCCGGTCCAAATAATGCACCAATTGTTACACCCGGCATACCTTTAAAAACAGAAACAATGGATTGCCCCCTGCTATTAACGGCCGTTTGGTTGGCAATAATCCCCAGATGTTTGCCCTTAAAAAGACGGGCGTGTTCTGGAATATTATCCAGACCACTTTTGACCGTGGATGAACAAGAAACGAGCAGAAGTGAAATTAAAAATGAAAATAATATTTTGAACAAAATATTTATCCTGCTAAAAAAAAGGCGGGATAAAATCCCGCCATTAAAATTTACAGCAAATTACTTACTAAGTTGCCGACGTATCAGGTTCAAAGCCGAACCGGCCTTAAACCATTCAACCTGTGCGGCATTGTAGGAATGATTGGCTTTGATCGTATCTTTGCTTCCATCCGTATGATTTAAAACAAAAGTCAATTGCTTGCCCGGTGCAAATTCGGTCAGGTCAATCAAATCGATGCTGTCATCTTCTTTTATCTTATCATAATCAGCCGGACCGGCAAACGTTGCAGCTAACATCCCTTGTTTTTTGAGATTGGTTTCATGAATCCGTGCAAAGGAACGAACCAAAACCACCTTAACGCCTAAAAAGCGGGGTTGCATGGCGGCATGTTCCCTGGACGAACCTTCACCATAATTTTCATCGCCAACGACAATCGTAGGGATACCGGCCTTTTGATATGCCTTTTGGGTTTCCGGAACCGTTCCATAATTCCCGGTTAATTGATTTTTTACCTTGTCCGTTTCCTTGTTAAAGGCATTTACAGCGCCGGTCAGTGTATTTTCCGAAAGGTTTTCCAGGTGCCCCCGATAGAACAACCAATGACCCGCCGGTGAAATATGATCCGTTGTGCATTTTCCAAAAGCTTTGATCAGCAACTTCATCCCACTAATATTTTTACCATTCCATGGTTCAAAAGGCGTCAATAATTGCAGACGATCTGAATTTGGGGCAATAATAACTTCCAGCTTACTGCCGTCCTCCGCCGGCGCCTGATAGCCGGGGTCTTCGACGGCAAAACCATTCGGTGGCAACTCGAAACCGTGTGGCTCTTCAAGCTTTACCTGCTCGCCTTTGGCATTTGTCAGGGTATCTGTCAGAGGATTAAAATTCATATCTCCGGCAATGGCCATTGCTGTAACAATTTCCGGCGAGGCAACAAAACTATGGGTATTTGGATTGCCATCATTGCGCTTGGAAAAATTGCGGTTAAAGGAAGTAATAATCGAATTTCGTTTTTTCTGTTCGGCGCCATGGCGTTTCCACTGACCAATACAGGGCCCGCAGGCATTCGCCAAAACAACGCCGCCAATTTTTCCAAAGGTATCGATCAATCCATCCCGTTCGATGGTATAGCGTACCTGCTCAGAGCCGGGGGTAATTGTAAATTCTGCTTTTACTTTTAGATCCTTATCCACCGCTTGTTGGGCAATGGATGCGGCCCGGGTAATATCTTCATAGGACGAGTTTGTACAAGAGCCAATCAGACCCACTTCCATATTGGTCGGCCAGTTATTTGTTTTAACGGCTTCTTTCAACTTAGAGATGGGCGTGGCCAAATCCGGTGTGAAAGGCCCGTTAACATGCGGCTCAAGCTCGGAAAGGTTGATTTCAATTACCTGGTCAAAATATTTTTCAGGGTTGTCATAAACTTCAGCGTCGCCGGTCAAATCGGCGGCAATTTTATCGGCCAGGGCTGCAACATCTGCCCGGCCGGTTGCCTTGAGATAACGCGACATGCTTTCATCATAACCAAAAGTGGATGTCGTTGCGCCAATCTCTGCTCCCATATTACATATCGTTCCTTTACCGGTACAAGAAAAGGAATGTGCGCCATCGCCGAAATACTCAACAATGTAACCGGTGCCGCCCTTTGCGGAAACAATTCCCGCAACTTTGAGGATGACATCCTTTGGAGATGACCAACCACTGAGCTTGCCGGTGAGCTTAACACCTATCAATTTAGGAAACTTAAGTTCCCACGGCATCCCGGTTATTACGTCAACAACATCCGCGCCACCAACGCCAATGGCGATCATACCCAACCCACCGGCGTTAACCGTGTGTGAATCCGAACCGATCATCATTCCACCGGGAAAAGCATAATTTTCCAATACCACCTGATGGATGATACCGGCGCCTGCCCGCCAAAAATCGATGCCATATTTTTTTGCTGCGGAACCCATAAAGGTATAAACATCCTTATTAAATTCAATGGCATGTTCCAAATCGGTTTTAGCGCCAACTTCTGCCTGTATTAAATGATCGGCATGGATTGATGAGGGCACCATGGCGCGTTCACGTCCGGAATGCATAAATTGCAAGAGGACCATTTGTGCCGTTGCATCCTGCATGGTGGTACGGTCGGGTGCAAAATCAACATAATCTTCACCACGGCCAAAGGGCTTTTGGGCAGCGCCGCTGAAGAGATGGGAATATAAGACTTTTTCGGTATATGTAAGGGGGCGGCCAAGAACTTTTCGCGCCTGTTCCACGCGGGAAGGTAATCCTTCATATACTTTTTTTATCATATCAAGATTAAAAACCATGGGGCTTTCTCCTTTATAAATTAAAAACTTTCAAGTTGGGTAATTTACGGTAAGATTTATATTAAATCTATAAATTTCCGTTGCAAAGAAATCATATCTTCGTCTTTTTTTTGATATATTAAATTTTTATCCAGATATGTTCTTCATTTGCAGAATAAAAACATTTAAGTTTTTTCTTTGAAAAACGCATAGGCAAAGCAAAAACGCTACTATGCCCGCATACCAAAAAGTTATTGTCTCGATTTTTGCGAAGAGGATTTTTTCAATACCCTAAATGGCGGATACTAAAAAAAAAGGCTGTCCGCTAAACAGACAGCCTTTAAATAATTTATTTACCGGTCGATTTTTTTAAAAACTTAAAATAATCACTACTCGTTGACAAGATAAGTAGATCTCTTTCCGAGATCGTATTCTTATAGGTTTCCAGAGTTTTTATAAAACTATAAAATGAACGCGAATCCGCGCTTTGGTTGTAGGCCTTTGCATAAATATTGGTTGCCTGTGCATCGGCGTTACCCTTTATTTCCTGTGACTTACGATAGGCTTCGGATTGAATGCGTTTCAACTCACGGTCTTTGTCACCTAAAATTTTTGACGCCTGGCCCTGCCCCTGGGAACGAAAGCGATCTGCGATCCTTTTCCGTTCGGTGATCATTTGTTCATAGATTTTTTTCTGGACAGCTTCAATATAATTGATACGTTTAAAACGCAAATCCAACAATTCAATACCTAATTCCTTGGTACGGACGGACGCATTCGCCAAAACTTCACGGCTTATTTTGGAACGGCCGATACGAATCGCTCTAAATTCACGTACTTCATCATAATTTAACGTATCGGAAATCACCGGCTTGCGATTGGTGTTGCGGACAATTTCTTCCAGATCATGATTGGCTACGGCATTACGCGTTTCACCATCAAGGATATCATCCAACCGGGCCTGGGCGCCACGTTCGTCCCGAACCCGTTGAAAAAAGAGCAAGGGGTCGGCAATACGCCAGCGGGCATACGTATCGACATAGATAAAACGTTTATCCTTGGTTGGTATTTGGTTGGCATCGCCATCCCACTCCAGAAAACGTTTATCAAAATAATTGGCTTCCTGAAACAGCGGCATTTTAAAATGGATGCCCGGATCGGTAATTGCATTGCCTACGGGTTTTCCAAGTTGTGTAATGATAACCTGTTGCGTTTCATCAACAATATAAGCGGATGAGAAAATGATAATAAGAACCACAATCAAACCGGTTATGATAAAGAACTGTTTTTTATTTTGCATTTTTCAAATCCCCCAAATTAAAAAGCGGCAATATACCCGATGCTTTATCATCGGTTATAATTTTTCGGTTTACCTTGGACAGGATGTCGTTCATGGATTCAAGATAGAGCCGCTCACGGGTTACGTCCCTGGCCTTCGAATATGCCTTATAAATCGCGTTAAACAACTCTGCATCCCCCTTGGCTTCGTTTACCCTTTTCAGCGCATAACCGCGGGCTTCTTCTATTTTTTGCTGAGCCTCGCCCTTAGCCTTGGGAATCACTTTATTGTATTCAGATTCGGCCTGGTTCACCAGTTTTTTCTTCTCCTGCTCTGCTTCATTCACTTCGTTAAAGGAGGCTTTTACTTCATCGGGTGGGTTCACGTCTTGTAAAACAACCTGGTCAACCTTTATCCCCAGGGAATATTGTATCGTATGTTCCCTGAGCATTTTTAATACGGTATCCTCAATCTCCTGACGGCCTACCGTAATAATTTCATTAACGGTGCGGTCGCCGACGACTTCCCGCATGGTGGCCTCGGTCAAATCCCGCAAAGTTTGACGGGCATGACGCACTTTAAATAAAAATTTATATGGGTCGCTGATCCGGTACTGCACAATCCATTCTACCTGCGCGGCGTTTAAATCACCCGTAAGCATCAATGATTCACTTTTATAATTACGGGTCGAATACTGTGTACGGATGCCCGCCCGTGCGGTGCGAAAACCAAACTCTTCTTTTTCCTGGCGTTCTACGGCAACCTTATAAACCGTTTCCATGCCAAAGGGTATTTTAAAGCTTAAGCCCGGACTCACCGTACGTACATATTTCCCAAAGCGTAAAACTACGCCCACTTCCTCCGGGCTTACCGTAAACCAGGAAGACCAAACAAAGATAACAGCGAGTATCACCAATACCGATGGTACCATTGCTTTACTGTTAAATTTGGGTGGTTTTATATTGTTTAGATCAAATGGTTGTTGGGCCATGGCATATCCTCCTTAGGATAAAGTTGTCAAATAAAAAAATTTACAAACGATGGTTTATAAAATCCATTGCAGCGGCTTACGTCAATTCAATAACGGAGTTGCGCTAATTTACTGCTTATTATACATAAAAACCCGATTTATTCATTTTGCATGATTCGTTGCATTTTCTGAGTTCGGATTCCAACCGTCCTGCGTAGTCATAAAAAGTATAAAGCAGCACGGCATAACTATATTTAATAATTCATATAATTAAGCCGCAAAAGTTCTATTTGGACTTTTTATCTTTGTTGTTTATAAAATCAAGAATTTGCTCTGTGTGATTTTTGGTGTCCACATCATCAAATATGTGCAATAATTTACCGTCTTTTCCAATTAAATATGTTTTACGCTGCGCAACAAGAAAACCGGTAAAGGTGCCTTTTGCGCCATATGCTTCGGCTACTGTTTTAGCCGTATCCGAAAGCAGGGGAAATGGCAAGTCATATTTTTTTCGAAATTTCTTATGCGATTCCGCATCGTCATAACTTACACCCAGGATGGACAGACCGGCATCCTGCAAGCGCTGATAATTATCCCGGATATTGCAGGCCTCCGCCGTACAGCCGGGTGTATCGTCTTTTGGATAAAAATAAAGCACAACAATTTTACCCTTAAAATCCGCAAGTTTATAAATTGTGCCATCAGCATCTTTCAAGGCAAAATCGGGCGCCTTGTCACCAGGTTTTAAATTTGACGCAAGTGAAGTAGCTGCCATTATAAATACCCCCAATAGAATAATTTGTTTTAGCATAATTTTTGCTTTCCTTCCTTTGTTGATTACATTTATAAAACGATTAAAATTCATTTATAATTTCACAGGTGAAAAATGGAATATTGTCCGTATTGTGCCGCCCCGGTCTCCCCAGGGGCAAAAACATGCCATCAGTGTAAAAAATCCCTGGATATATCCGCACTTAATTTCAGCTATCTACCGGATGAGAATATTAGCGCCATAAACTTAAAAGCACAGCGAAAAATCTGGTTTAAAGAACACAGCCGATTTATCTGGCCAATTGTTACGCTGATGCTGGGATTTATTCTTGGCGGTGTCCTCATATATGGCTATGCACAGCTACAGTTTAGCGGGGAAAAGGATACTTTGCAAAATAAGATTTCCAGCATGGAAACAGAATTAGAAAAAGCACAAAACAGCAGCGCCGCGCAAAGTGCCGGTCTTGAACAAACCCTAAAACAAAAAGACGCGGTGATCGGTTTATTGATCCAACAACGGCAAGCATTAAGCCGGATTATAAATTTTACCCGCCGGTTGGCCGGTAGTAGCGTTATTACACCAAATAGCCCTGAAACAGCTAAATCCTTCCGGGCAAACATCACGTATCTAAAAAATCAATTTGAAAAACAGCAGGAACAAATTGACGCCATGGGACTTATCGCCAAAAAGACGTTTAATGTGCTGCCCATCCCGCAACTTATGGAAAAACCATAATCCGGTACAAATCTGGCATTGCCATTGATAAGCAAAACACATGTATTACCATCGGTTTACCATGACAACGAAAACCAAACACATCATTTTTTTATCAGCACTTTTTCTGTTATTTATCCTTCCGCGGATTTTTGTTTTTTATGCCGACCCGGATATATCACTGACCTGGAGCGGGACTTTTTTAACCGATGAAATTTATCATAACGGCAATGCCATAAAAGAAATACTCAGCGGCCAATGGTGGCTAAATGATTATAACTATATTGTGATGGATCCGGTAATTCCCTTTTTACAATGGGCGCTGTTTAAGATAGGGAACGTTTCTCTATTGAATGCCCGCTTACCGTCTTTTTTATTGAGCCTCGCACTTATTTATTTTTTCTCAATTTTTATCTATCTGCGTGCGGATAAACATGGCTTGCCAAAGGCCGGAATGGCACTGTTCCTTTTAAGCAGTAATTATTTTCTGATGATTTACGGAAAAATGGCCTTGCTGGATATCCCCATGACCACTTTCGCCACTGCCGGTTTGCTTTCCTTTTCTGCCGCTTTGCGTAAAAAAGACAACTTTGTCCGGTCTCTTTCCGGTTCCGTGTTCCTGATGCTGGCCTTGCTGACGAAGGCTTCCGCCGCCAATTTCCTGCTGGCTTTGGGATTGTCATTTTTAATATTTTATAAGCAAAAAAAAATATCCGCACGTGCCTTGTTTAATTGGACCGGTCTGTTGCTTGTAGTGGTTGCGGCCTATTTTCTTATATTGACGTTTCTCCATGGCTGGATACCTAACACCCAGCTTGCCGCCAGGGGCAATGCTCTGATCGGCGAAAAATTGCCCAAAGATTTTTGGCAGATTTTAAAATATTATGCCACCTCGCCTGGTAATTCGTTTGTTCGGCTTAACAGCCCGTTGTTCATATTGGTTTTTTATGTGATCTACAAACAACTGCGCTCAAAGCATTGGAACGACACAGCAACCATGATGGCCATGCTAATGGTTTCCACTTTTCTTTTTCATGGCTTTTTCAATTATCATCCGCCCCGATATTACATGGTGTTGTCCGTGCCGATGGTTTATTTTATTGTTCAATTCCCGGAAGTACTTTCCATATCCTTTCCCGGAAAACCAAACAAAGCATCTCTTTCCGGATTTATGCTGATCCTGCTTGTCAATGGTTGGAATTTTCAAAAATCCATCGATTATTCCCTGCATCCCCAATACACATTTATACAAACGGCCAAAGCCGTTGACCGGGCCATTCGTTCCACGGGGGCGCTGCCGCAACAAAGCCTGTTGCTTGACGCAGACGTCCATACCAGCATGCCCTATTACCTGAACATGGATTTTGATTACGGGTACAAAATGCCCGCCAATAACAAACCCGTCTTTTTGATTTCTTCCAAACAAAAAGCAGGTAATCACTTTTTAGGACGTTTTTCTTTATATGGCGGCGCCGGGTTTTATTTGTACCGATTGAGATAAAATTTAACATAATTATCCGCAAAATTGTAAATTAAAACAGATTAAATTTAACGGGGAACTTTTAACATGGCTTCATTTGAATCAAAAGTATCCAGGATATTTGACGAGTTTCCAAAACTTGCGCGCAATATCCCACATGTAATCAGGAAAATTTATAATGAACCGGAGTTTAAATTTAAACAACGCTTAAGTAAGGCATCACCCGATTTTTTACAAACAACCACGACATGTCTTTTTGATATCCTTTTTCATGATTTTTATTTTAAAGAACTCAATGACCACTTTTTGAGCTGGGTTATAAAAAACTATCCTGGGCGGTTCGACAACAATGAACTTACCGAAATGCGCCTACAAAGCGTTTCCTACCTTGATTTTTATGAGATACAAGAAGTTATCCCCGGCAAGGGAAGCCGCATCAAATCTTTATTTACCGATTACGAAGGGTTCTTAAACGATAAAACTTCATCCCATGCCATTGTGAAATGGGATATTGTTATGGCGCGTTGCTACCCCATGAACGGGATGTATTATATGACAGGCACACTCGTAAGATTTAGACCTTCCAGCAAAAAATTTATTCTTGAAAGAATTGGGAAAGCCTTTTCAGAATACAGTCAGAAATCCCAAACAGGACAATTTAGTCAATTTTCAAAAAACAACTGGGATGTTTTCTTTCAAATTGAGAGGGAAATATTCGAAATGGAAACCAATAAAAAAATATATACCAAATACGGCGAATTTCAATTTTGCGAAGTCCGTTTCAAAACCAGGGAGATCAATTCCATTCTTAATAAAACAAATATATTGAATGAATTCAGACTTATCGAAACCAAAAAACGTAGAGCAAAAAAGAAAACTATTATCCGGTATGAATTTGATTGGCTTAATCAAACTATTGAGGATAAATTGAATGTTTTACTAACAGGGATACCTCCAAATGCCATAATGCTTTCAACCGGGACCCTGGATAGCAAAGGCAATCAAACACGTGAAGATGTTTTAGGAACATTTTATGTTGATCCGCTTATATGTCGCCTCGAAACGCAATCGGTTGAATTAGCGGAATTTGCGGCCAGCCATTTTGTGGAACTTTTTGATAACGCACTAACCTTAAAACGGATCATCAAAAAAAAGGCTGTTCTTAATACTAAACAGCAAGATAGTTTAAAAACAGAAAACAACATAGAATCTATTTCCAAAATGCAAGAAAATTTTAATAAAAAATATTATTTAAACCTACTCAATGAAAAAATCCCTTTCTTAAACAATTTGTCGCCTCACGAAGCCCGCAAGGACCCGGCCTCAATACAATTGTTGATCGATTGGCTAAAAGGCCTTGAAAACCGGCTTGAAGAGAGTGACCGGGGAAACAAAGGGAATAAATTAATCAACAAAATAAAAAAAGAATTGGATATCGATTTTTAGAATAAATTTTTACTGTTTTGTCTTGGTTGAAAAGTTACAAATAGAATGGACATTTTAGCCGTTGTATTTTTATTCCTGAAAAAGTGTTAACAGCTATTTGCCCGATTTGTGCAAAACCCTGGCACATAAGGGATTGAGTGTTACTACTGTCAACTTTAATTGCCATGACAAGCAATGATTCAGATTTATGACAGAAAAATCCATATAAAACCAAAGAGCTTCTTACCCGCCCCTTCTGTCTTTCATCGTTTATATAACAATATGGGACAACGTATGTCGCAGCTTCGATTGAATGACAGCAGTTGCTGTTTTTTTATCCACAAACTCCGGCGCAAGGGCAAGTATTTTACTTCCGCTTCCTGGGCCGGTACACATGCGTACTGGTACCGTAAAACATCTCAGCGCTTTCCATCACCGTTTCCGATAGTGTCGGATGCGGATGGATGCTCATTTTAATATCACCGGCCAGCGCGGCCATTTCCACCGCAACCACACCCTCGGCAATAAGCTCCCCGGCGCCAGGGCCCACAACACCCATACCCAATACCCGCTCCGTCTCTTTTTCGATAATCAGCTTGGTCATCCCATCGGTACGGTCCATGCTGATGGCCCGACCTGACGCCGCCCACGGAAAACGCATCACCGCAACATCCAATCCTTTTTCCTTAGCCTCGGTTTCCGTTACACCGCACCAGGCAACTTCCGGATCGGTATATACCACCGCCGGAATGGCGTTGGGTTCAAAAGCGGATTTTTCACCAGCGATTACTTCCACGGCAACTATTCCCTCATGTGAGGCCTTGTGCGCCAGCATTGGATTTCCCACAACATCTCCAATGGCAAAAATATTGGGCCCGGCGGTTCGCTTTTGTATGTCTGTTTCAATAAAACCGCGTTCATTTATAATTACAGCGGTTTTATCCAACCCGATGCTACCGGAATTTGGACGGCGCCCAATTGTTACCAGAACTTTATCATAGCTTGCCGTCACCTGCTCACCATCTGCTTTTTCCATGGTCACATCGACAGAATCCTCGTGGGCTTTGATTGCCACGACCTTCGTACTCACCATGATCTGATCAAATTTTGGAGTCAGGCTTTTTTGCAAAACACGGATCAGGTCCTTATCGGCGCCGGGGATCAGCCCGGGCAACATTTCCACAACAGATACCTTACTTCCCAGGGCGCTGTAAACGCTGCCCATCTCCAAACCAATAACACCGCCGCCCATCACAAGTAGTTTCTCAGGAACATCGCTCAGTTCCAAAGCGCCGGTTGAATTCATAATCAAAGGCGAATCCGGGATAAGCGCTGGTATGGTGACCGGACGCGAACCGGTAGCAATAATGGCATACTGAAAGCTTACCTGCACCGTTTTATTTTCCAGTGTTGTCACCTCAACCGTAGCCGCGTTTAAAAATGTCGCATGTCCACGAATATGGGTTATTTTACGTTGTTTTAACAGTTGACCATTGCCCTGGGTAAGACGCGTGATCACACCGTTTTTATAATCGCGCAATTTATTTATATCAATCCGGGCCGGTCCAAACGAAACACCCCAACGCGATGCTTCTTTATTCTCTTCGATCAGGCGCGCCACATGCAGCAACGCTTTTGACGGGATACAGCCCCGGTACAGACAGACGCCACCCGGATTTTCCTCGGGATCGATCAGCGTAACATTCATCCCAAGATCGGCGGCCAAAAAAGCTGCGGTATATCCACCGGGCCCGCCGCCAATAATAACAAGGTTTAATCCTTTTGCAATATCAGACATTGACTTTTCATCCTTTTATATTTCAAGAATTGATAAATTAACCTTCCAGCATCACCGTAAAAGGCGATTCCAGCACGGTGCAGATCCAGCGCAGAAAGCGGGCCGCCGATGCGCCGTCAATTATACGATGGTCGTAAGATAAGGAAAGCGGCATCATCAAACGTGGTTCAAACGACCCGTTTTTAAATTTTGGTTCCATTTCCGCACGCGAGACGCCAAGAATGGCCACTTCCGGCGCATTTACGATCGGCGTAAAAGCATAACCGCCGATACCGCCAAGATTGGAGATACTGATGTTCCCACCCTGCATGTCATCGATGGTCAGTTTACGGTCACGGGCTTTTTGAGATATCTTTGTCAGTTCCACCGATATATCGATTACATTTTTTGTATCAACATTTTTTATAACCGGAACAAGTAAGCCGCGCTCGGTATCCACGGCCACGCCAATATTAAAATAATTTTTATAAATGATTTCTTTTTTCTGCATATCGATGCTTGCGTTGAATTCGGGAAACTTACGCAGCGCCGCTTCCATCACCTTGATCAGGATGGCGGTCATGGTCAGCTTTCCGCCCGCGGCCTCGGCCTTTTTACCGTTGGCCTTACGCAATTTTTCCAGCTCTGTAATATCGGCTTTATCAAACTGAGTCACATGTGGGATGGTGGACCAGGCATAGCTTAAATGGGTCGCCGATGTCTGGCGCAATTTGTTCATTTTCTCTATTTCGACCTTGCCCCATTTGCTAAAATCCGGTAACGTCTGCTGAGTTACGCTGCCAGCCACCTGCCCGGTAGCATTTTGCTGATGACGTAACTTTGAAAATGCCTTCACATCATTGATTGAGATCCGCCCACCGGGGCCGCTGCCGGGTACATCATGGATATCCAATCCTATTTCACGCGCAAAACGCCGGACCGTCGGTGAAGCCGCGGCAAGTTTTGAAGAACTTTTTTGCGGGACCGGGGCCATCGGAACGAGAGCGGGCGCGGGCTTGTCCGGAACCTGGGCGATCGGCGCGGCGGAAACCGGTGTTGCCTCTTTCTCCGTTTCTTGCACCGGGGTGTCAACAACAACCCCAACCAATGAAATTATCTTTTGGCCCACCGTAAGCGTATCCCCTTCTTTTACAAAAATTTCCTTTACCGTACCGGATGAATCAGAGGGCACTTCGATTACCGCTTTATCTGTTTCCAGCTCAATTAGGGGGTCTTCTTTTTGGATTTTATCACCGGGTTTTACCAAAACAGATGATACCGTACCGGAATCAACACCATCCCCCATATTGGGTACAAGCACGTCAACCGGCCCGGAAGCTGGGGCGGAAACGGATTTTTTAAGCGGTGCAGATGTTTCTGCGGGTGCGCTTTGAACAGGCGCGGTTGCTTGCAGAGGAGCGGGCCGGGCTTCTGCCTTCGCCGGGGCATCAACTTCTATTATTCCCTGTCCCACGGCAAGTTCATCACCCTCTTTTATCAAAATTTTTGTAACAACACCGGCAACCGAAGCCGGCACCTCTATTACCGCTTTATCGGTTTCCAACTCAACCAGCGCCTGTTCCTCTTCGATAACATCCCCGACTTTTACAAAGATGCTGACAGCGGTCCCGGAGCTTATCCCGTCGCCAAGTTCAGGCAATTTGATTTCTGTGGCCATAATATCTTTTCTCCATTTTCACTTTGCATGCGGCAATTCTTCTGCCAGACATACAGTTTGGAATTTCTTTTTATTCTGAATATTCTATTGCGCTAAATCCGTTTATAAATCAACTGACAACCGGTTCCGGCTTTTGCGGATCGATATGCATCTTTTTGATTGCCTTCGTAACATCGGCAGCCTCGATTTTCCCTTCTTTGTTTAACAGACTTAGGGCTGCTAAAGCAATATAACGCTCATCAACTTCAAAAAAGTCGCGTAATTGTCTGCGCCCGTCGCTCCGGCCAAAACCATCGGTGCCCAGGACGGCAAATGGCCCCTGGATCCATTTTGCAATAGTCTCCGGCAGAGCTTTAACGTAATCGGTTGCGGCTACATAAACCCCGCTGCTATCCTTGAGTATGTCTTCAAGGTGCGATGTCTGTTCCTTCTTCCCGGGATTGAGCATATTGTAGCGTGCACAACGATTACAATCATAGTGGAGTTCCTTATAGCTGGTAACGCTAAAAATATCCACCGCGATATCATAGGATTTTTCAAGCATTTCCGCCGCCAGGATGACATTGTTCATAATTGCCCCGCTGCCAAACAAATTAACCTGCATAGCCGCGTCTTTTTTGCCAGACGATTTGAATTTATACAGACCCTTGACAATATTTTCTTTTATATTTTTCGATTTGGGCATTGCCGGTTGACGGTAGTTGTCGTTCATCGCGGTAAGGTAATAGTAGATGCTTTCCTGCTTATTGTACATACGATGGATGCCATCCTTGATAAGCACAACAAGCTCATAGGCAAAAGCAGGGTCGTATGCTTTTACATTGGGATAAGGCATAAACATCAGGTGACTGTTTCCGTCCTGGTGTTGCAGGCCTTCACCGGCCAGCGTAGTCCGTCCCGATGTGGCGCCGATCAGGAAACCGCGTGCCCGCATGTCCCCCGCGGCCCAGGCCAGATCGCCAATACGCTGGATACCAAACATGGAATAAAAGATAAAAAACGGAATGGCGTTGATATTGTAATTGGAATATGCGGTACCCGCCGCCATAAAGGAAGACATCCCCCCGGCCTCGGTGATACCTTCTTCCAGGATTTGACCGTTTTTCGCTTCTTTATAATAGAGCAGGGTTTCCCTGTCCATTGGTTCATACAACTGACCGGTATGGGCATAAATACCCACCTGGCGGAAAAGCGATTCCATACCAAAGGTACGGGCTTCGTCCGGAACTATGGGTACAATATACTTACCGATTTCCTTATCACGCAGCATTTTGGAAAGGAGCCGCACAAAAACCATTGTTGTGGATGCCTCGCGCTCATCGGTACCGGCGTAAAACTCTTCAAATAATGTATCCGGCAATTCGGGCAGTTCGGAACTTTTCATTCTCCGGCTTGGAACATATCCACCCAGTTCTTTACGACGGTCCTGTAAGTATTGTATTTCAGGGCTGTCCGGGGCGGGTTTATAAAACGGGATATGATCGATATCTTCATCGGAGATCGGAATCCCAAAGCGGGAACGAAAATGACGTAATTCCGCTTCATTTAATTTTTTTTGTGAGTGGGTAATATTTTTTCCCTCGCCCGCTTCGCCAAGACCATAGCCTTTTACGGTACGCGCCAGAATAACGGTTGGCGATCCCTTATGTTTGGTTGCGGCTTTGAACGCGGCATAAACCTTTTCCGGATCATGGCCTCCAAGACGTAAACGTTCCAACTGTTCATCGGAAAGATGCTCAACCATTTTGAGTAATTGCGGATATTTGCCCCAAAAATGCTGACGAATATATGCACCGCCACGCACGGAATAGTTTTGATAGTCGCCATCCACAACTTCGCTCATCCGTTTAAGCAGCAGGCCTTCTTTATCCTGTGCAAGCAGCGCTTCCCAATCCTTGCCCCAGATGACTTTTATAACATTCCAGCCTGCGCCGCGAAAATTACGTTCGAGTTCTTGAATAATTTTTCCGTTGCCGCGTACCGGTCCGTCCAAACGCTGCAGGTTACAATTGATGACAAATGTCAGATTATCAAGGTGTTCACGTGCGGCCAGGGATATGGCGCCAAGGGCCTCGGGCTCATCGGTTTCTCCATCGCCCAGAAAGGCCCAAACCCTTTCATCACTTTCCGGTTTCAAGCCACGGTCTTCGAGATAACGCATAAAACGCGCCTGATAGATGGCCTGTATCGGTCCAAGTCCCATCGATACCGTGGCAAACTGCCAAAAATTCGGCATCAGCCAGGGATGTGGATATGATGATAAACCGGATGCTGAAGATGATTCATGACGGAAATTTTTTAATTCATCGATTGTTAATCGTCCTTCAAGAAAGGCACGGGCATAAATACCGGGGGACGCATGGCCCTGGAAAAAAATGATATCCCCGCTAAAACCATCCGATGCGGCACGGAAAAAATGGTTAAAGCCAATTTCGTAAAGGGTTGCCGCGGATGCATAGGTGGAAATATGACCACCGATACCCGCTTCATGTTTATTGGCACGCACAACCATGGCCATGGCATTCCAGCGGATAAGGCTTTTTATACGCCGTTCCGTTTCACGGCTTCCGGGAAATGAAGGTTGATTTTCCGCACTAATCGTATTCAGATAGGGCGTGTTTGCGGAAAAAGGCATTTTAATCCCTTCAAAATGCGCACGTTCCTGCAGGGCTTTTAAAAGCTCCCGGGCACGGTCTTCGCCAGCGGACTGGATAACATAATCCAGCGACTCCAGCCATTCTTCGAGTTCGATTTGTTCGACACTTTTGTTTTCAGGATTCATAAAACTTCCTCTGTTTTCAAGTAACTTTTATTAACGCATCAAGTCGGCCAATATAGAAAAAAATTCCCTTTCTTACAAAAGAGCCTGCTTTGAACCGGCATATAAGATACAGATGCCCTGACAATAATTTATCGCAAGTATTTAACTTTAATGTTGATAATTTGTTACCATCGATTTACTTTGCCATCATATCAACCCGGAAGTGTAAACCGGCCAGCCATTGTTAACCACTAAAATCAGTCGAATCTGTGCGAAATATTATAAAAGAAAAAACGCTCTTTGTCATTAAATATTTTATTGGCCTGGCCCTGCTATTTTGGATATTAAGCCGTGTTGACCGCAAACAGTTAGCGGAGCTTTTTCTATCCCTTCCCGCAAGCACGGTATTAAGCATCCTTGGATTATCGTTTGTAAATCTGTTTTTTCAATTTAATTTGTGGAAATATCTGATCGAACGGCATTCCGGTCCGCATCCGATTGGTGATCTGCTGGCGTCATTTTTGGCCGGATTTACCTTTCGGCTGATGCTGCCCGGCGGGCATGCGGAAATCACCAAGGTCTTTTTGATCAGTGGGCGCAAACGTGGAAAGATCATTGCTTTTGGTATAGAAAAACTTTTTCAAACACTTCTGAAAATATTGCTGATCAGCCTGGTGGTACCCCTGGTATTCCCTGAATATAAACTCCTCTTATGGAGCATCAGTGGTATTACGTTAATCGGGTTTCTTGTGCTTCCTTTTGTACTCAGAACAAAACGGATAAATTCCTTTCAGGAAAAGGACGTAAGTTACGGCCCCATTTTCTGGGTTTCCTTCATACACTATATTCCAATTTTCTTTTGCATTGCCGGTCAGTATTTTCTGATGTTGAGCCTTGGCTACACCATTGCTTTTGATCAGATAATGATCGTTACCGTTTTTATCTGGGCGGCGGGTTTATTACCGATTTCGATTTCCGGGCTGGGCGTTCGGGAAAACCTGGCGGCATTTATTCTTAGCCGCTATGCCGTTGATAGCGCCACCGCGGTGGGAACATCTCTTTTTATCTTTTTTATCAACGCCATTGTCCCGGCAATCATCGGGGTGTTTATCATCCTTAAATATCGCCATAGCCTGCGCAATGCGGGCTCGGATATCAAAAACATGGCCAGCAGGTATTTTAAAAAAAGCAATGATTAAGTTCCTCTTTATTATTATGCCCCCTGCAACATACTTATCAGCGCTACGTAGTGCGGATAGAACATCTTACCGGAGCTTAAAATGAAAAAATTTACACTTTTATTTATAGTTTTTATTTTGATTGTTTCCTGTCAGACAACCAACATGCCCAAAACCAAAATGCCTGCCGACGCCCTGGTTTATACCGTAGATGTTAACCAACGAGCCGATGATCTTTTTTATGTTAGATTAAATCCGGGTCAACTTGACGCGGAAAACAATATTTATCAATTCGCATCCACCGCGCCAGGAACATATCAGGTAATGGATATTGGACGCTATGTACGTTCTTTTCGGGCTTATGATGCTCATGGCGATACCCTGTCTGTCAAACATATTTCCACAAATCAATGGAAAATTTCAGAGCCGGAAAAGGTCAATGAAATCAGATACACGATTGCCGAAACCTGGGATACACCGGTGGACTCTAACTATGTCTATAGCATGTGCGGCACCTCAATTGAGCGTGATCATGTCTTTATAAACGGCCAGGCGGTATTCGGCTATCCAAGCGGCATGCAAAAAAAACCGATTCTTATAAAGTACCGTTATCCCAAAGCGTGGATGTTGGGAACGGCCCTGCAAAAGAAAGACAGATTTTATTTTGCCAAAGACTATGATCAACTTGTGGACTCACCTGTTTTGATGGGTACGCTAAGCAGTGATTCTTTAGATATACGAGGCGCAAAGGTACGGGTTTTTACTTATTCTGAAACCGGTATGATTCAATCAGGACAAATCCTGTCATCCATAAAAAACATTTTAAATGCTGCGGCGGATTTTACCAATGGACTGCCCGTGGATCATTATACTTTTTTATTTCATTTTGAAAAAAACCGTTTTGGCGGTGGCGCCTGGGAACATTCTTATAGTTCCGACTATACCATGCCGGAAGATTCATTAAGCGCCTTGATAAAACACGGCTTCCGCTCGACCATTGCCCATGAGTTTTTTCACATCATCACCCCGCTCAATATCCACAGTGACATTGTCGAGACCTTTAATTTTGTAAAACCGGTAGCCAGCCGTCATTTATGGCTATACGAAGGCACAACGGAATGGGCCGCCCGCATTATGCAGCTTCGTGACGGTTTGACCCCGCTCGAAGATTATTTAAATATACTAAGCGAAAAGCTTCGGCGTAACGAACATTACAAAGCAAATTATAGTCTGGTTCAACTAAGTCTGAACAGTTACTCTGCAGCCGGACAAAGACAATATGGCAACATTTATGCAAAGGGGGCCCTGACCGCCGGTTTGCTTGATATACGTTTACTGGAACTTTCCCATGGTAAAAGAGGCCTGCGTGAAGTAATCAACAATTTAGCTCATAAATTTGGTCCGCAGCATGCCTTTGCCGATAGCGCCTTTTTTAATATTTTTGTAGGGGAAACCTATCCTGAAATAAAGGATTTTATCACCCGCTATATCAAGGGGAGTGAACCGTTGCCAATTGCAGAGTATTTTGAAAAAATTGGTATAAACTACAGCCCCGAGCAAAAAACCAAGCATAAGGAAGCTTCTCTTGGTTTGCAAATGGGCATGAACGGCAAACGAGAGTTTTTAATCGAAAAAGCCGATTCGGCCCTTGGTGCCCAGGGAATCCGTAAAGGAGACGTTGTTCTGGCCTACAATAACCTGATGCTAAAACCGGTTAATCTGCGCCACATTTTCGGTGAACTCAAAACCCTGCCGGCCGATTCATCCTTTTCCCTGAAAATTCGCCGGGACAAAACGGAAAAAACCCTGCGCTTGCACAAAGTTCTGAAGAACAAGGTTAACCGTTTTGTTTTCAGCTTATCGGACACCCCCACACCAAGTCAAAAAAATCTGCGCGCCGCCTGGCTGGTGAACCTTAAGGGGAGATAATTTTTTATTAACAATGAATAAATCCCCAACATATATGCCAAAAACCATGTATGATAAAAGAATCAAAATTTTTGAAGAACTAAAAACGCCTTATCAAGGTGCGTTTTAAAAAGTTTCCTTTTTATTAAGCAGGATCGCTTTCGGAGCGAATAGACACAGGGTATGCCTGCGGTTGCGTTTTTGTTCAGATGTTCGGGAAGACAAATACCAGAGCGCATATCAGCGGTTTATTTTTGGCATGAATCGTGCATTTGTGATGTGTTTGTTTGTATTATTGGAGAGCAATATGCGTACCTTTCGACATTCCCCGACCACAGGGGTTTTTATTTTCCTGCTTTGCCTTTCCTTTTTTTCACCGCTCCTGGCGGGCACGAAAAACGTTACTACCTTTGCGGTAATTGGCGATTTTGGTTCGGAAGGAACCAACCTAAAAGGCGTATCCGACCTTATTGCCGCTTGGAACGTTGATTTTATCATTACGGTTGGCGACAACAATTACCCTGATGGCAGCGCATCCACCATGGATGCAAATGTGGGGCAATACTTCCACGGTTACATCTTCCCCTACACTGGAAAATACGGGGCCGGAGCGGACAGCAACCGTTTCTTTCCTGCGCTCGGCAACCATGATTGGCGGGCAAAAAATGCACAGCCGTATCTGGATTACTTTACCTTGCCCCATAACGAACGTTATTATGATTTTCGAAAAGGCCCCGTCCATTTTCTTGTCATTGATAGCGATACCAACGAACCGGATGGAAACACCGAATCATCCACGCAGGCACAATGGCTGGAAAAAAAACTGTCCGGTTCAGACGCACCCTGGAAAATTGTCTGTTTTCATCATCCGCCCTATTCTTCGGGAAAACACGGTTCCAATAAAAATATGCGATGGCCTTTTAAGAAATGGGGAGCGTCACTCGTGCTCGCCGGTCATGACCATACCTATGAACGCCTTGATATTTCCGGTATTCCTTATATCGTCAATGGATTGGGAGGAAGGAGCATTTATAATTTCGGCAGCGCGCTGCCCGAATCCCAAGTTCGCTTTAACAAGGATTATGGCGCTATGCGCATAACCGTGAATGCGGACAGCCTAAGTCTGCAATTTATTACCCAAAAGGGCAAAGTTGTTGATGACTATATGCTTAAAAAAACTCCGTCAGGCCTTAGGGAAAACACGCCATCTTCGGGCCGGTTAATCGGAATGTTTTTATATCCCAATTACCCCAATCCCTTTAATCCGGGAACAACCTTTTATTTTAAAACCGTTTCCACCGGAAACATCAAAATACATATTTTTAACAGCGCCGGGGCAGTGGTTCGATCCTATAACATACCGAACAATTCTTCAAATAATTATCGAATTTATTGGAACGGATTTACACACACCGGTCAGCCGGCGCCAGCCGGCGTATATTTTTATCGTGTTGACAATGGAAGGTTTTCTGCCGGTGGAAAAGTTTTGTTGATAAAATAGAATGATGTACCGCCTGGCAAAAACATGATTATGTTGTGCACAACCGCAAGACCTAAAACGATTGCACACCTTACACAATCAGGATGGCGCATTTGTAAATCCACTACACATTAAATTAATATTCCAGACCCTCTTTCTCCATTATCCTCATTTTTAAAATTTCAGCCATCTATTTACTTCTTTCATAAAACGAAAATTCTCATATCTAAAAAATCCTAGACCCACGACAAAATAACAGCCAATACTTTATTGGTATTTGCATTAGGTGTAAATTCGTTTTTGTTCAATTTATAAAGCATTGAAAATGACCGCTTTCACATCTACGTTACAAAAAACCAAACCTGAGCCATCCGCAATTTACCGTTGGGCGATACTAATATTTGTCAGTCTTGCAATGTTTGGCAATTATTATATTTATGATAGTATAAGTCCGCTTGCAGATGTTTTAAGCAAACAACTGCATTTTACGGATTCTGATATTGGTATGCTCATGGGGATATACAGCATCCCCAACATTTTCCTGGTTCTGATCGGCGGTATAATAATAGATAAAACTGGAACGCGGATTTCTTCATTTACCTTCGCTGTACTTTGTTTTTTGGGCGCATCAATTACCGCATTTTCCGGCGGTGAACTTGTATTAATGGCAGTAGGAAGACTGGTTTTTGGGCTTGGAGCCGAATCACTTATCGTTGCGATTACAACGGTACTCGGCCGTTGGTTTAAAGGAAAACAACTTTCTTTCGCTTTCGGCGTCAATCTTACAATTGCCAGACTTGGCTCATTCAGTGCTTTTAACTCTCCCACTTGGGCAAAAAGCTTATATGCCGATTGGCATGCCCCACTGTTGATAGGCGTCGCCGCCGGTATTATTGCAGTGGTCTCAATAATTATTTATTGGGGCATGGACGTTTACGCAGAGAAAAATTTTGCCATGCATCCCGTACCAAAACAAGATGATTTTAATCTTAAAGATATTTTTTCATTTAGCCGTTCCTTCTGGTATATCGTTCTACTTTGCGTGACCTTTTATTCTGCCATATTTCCATTTGAAACATTTGCCGTTAAATTTTTTATGGATGTTCATGGTGTAACAAGAGGTGAAGGTGGATTCTTTATCAGCATGATAAAAATTTTTGCAATGATATTATCACCTCTTTTTGGATTGCTCTCGGATTACATTGGCAAACGTGCTTACATGATGATGATTGGCTCTGTATTTTTAATGCCGATTTACTTAATCATGAATTATACAGATATCACACTGTATATCCCGATGGCAATGATGGGGTTTTCATTTGCCTTAATACCGGCAATTATGTGGCCATCCGTGGCGATTATCGTTGAAGAAAAAAAGCTGGGCACGGCTTACGGTCTGATGACAATGATTCAGAATATCGGTCTGGCGGCATTTAATTTTTTAATTGGCTGGACAAACGATTTCTCCGGCGGCTATTCAGCCGGGATGTGGTTGTTTTCGGTCCTCGGTTTTTTTGGGTTGTTCTTTTCAATAATGCTTCACCGGTCAGAAACAGGACCTTCCGGACATGGGCTGGAAATAGGGATACGGGGTAAATAATTTTTATTGAAAATTTTAAAGTTCTCTAATAGCGCTAACCATTATTAGGAAAGCTGTCTTCTTTCCAGTTTTTTGAATTTATAAGCGCACACGCTTCAATCGTTCCTTATTCATGTCAACCATTGTGTAGTTTTGCCTCTTTCCTTTTATTATTCGCTGGATATTGCATGAAAGGTGTTTTATATTTGTCTGTTTAAAACAACTCTAAAAAGGAATTCCAAATGAAATTTATATCCACCCGCGGCGATTCCATGCCATCCTCCCCTATACGAAAGCTGGTACCTTTTGCGGAAAGGGCAATTGCCAGCGGAAAAAAAGTGTATCATTTAAACATTGGTCAGCCCGATATTAAAACACCGGAATCATTTCTCAACCCGATCCGCTCCTTAGATATGCCTGTAGTTGCTTATGGACCATCTGCTGGATTCTGGTCTTTACGCCATGCATTTGCCAGTTACTATCAGACACATAAAATTGATGTCAGCGCAGATCAAATTTTGATAACAACCGGCGGCAGCGAAGCCATCATCACCACATTGATGGCCATTACGGATCCGGGTGACGAGATTATTATTCCCGAGCCGTTTTATACTAATTACAATGGCTTTGCCCGTGAGGCAGGTGTTAGCATCATACCGATTACGTCTCGTATCGAAGATGGTTTTCAACTGCCGCCAATCGAAACAATCCGCGAAAAAATCACGCCACGTACACGCGCCATAATGATTTGTAACCCTAACAATCCTACAGGATATGTATATTCCCGTTCGGAACTGGAAGCCTTAAAAGATATTGTTATGGAGCATGATTTATTTCTGCTTTCCGATGAGGTTTACCGTGAATTCGTCTATGATGGCGGTTCTGCCGTATCCGCCATGGATTTTCCAGAAATACATGACCGGGTAATTATGCTGGACAGTATTTCCAAAAGATATTCTGCCTGTGGTGCGCGAATAGGTATGATTGTATCAAGGAATAAGGAAGTGATCGATGCGTGTTTGAAGTTTGGAATGGCGCGGCTCTGTCCACCTTCCATCGAACAAGTTGGGGCCGAGGCGGCGGTTGCAACACCAAAATCTTATTTTGATGAAATACTTAGCGAATACACTGCCCGCCGGGATGTAATGGTTAAATTATTACGTGCCATCCCAGGGGTGGAATGCCCAAACCCTAAAGGTGCTTTTTATATTGTTGTCGGGCTTCCGGTCAAAAACGCTGATGCTTTTGCCAAATGGCTTTTAACCGATTTTGACTTCAATAAGGAAACGGTGATGGTGGCTCCGGCAAACGGTTTTTATAGCACGCCTGGGCTGGGGCAAAACCAGGTTCGTATCGCATATGTGCTCAATACACATGATATTGAAAAGGCTATGCATATCCTGGCTCTGGCATTAAAAGCCTATCCCGGAAGGGCTTAAGTTCGGTCAGCGGTATTTTGGAGAAACGGATCTGCCATGATTGTGCCCTTCCAAAATCAAAAATCGGTGTTCCTTGTTCGTAATTCAAAAACTGGTACAATTGATCACGACCCAAAACCAACACCGAACATCGCTCAACGATTGAAGATTTCTGATTTGCCGGAACCAGATCCTTCCAAAATCAAAAATCGGTGTTCCTTGTTCGTAAATCAAAAGAAGAAATCAAGAAGACAAACTAAAACTTAACATGGCGGCCTGCCTTCTTCCCCAACGGGGAAGAATAACCAAGCGAAGGGCAGTGCCGTTCCAAAATCAAAAATCGGTGTTCCTTGTTCGTATATCAAGGACAAGGGCAATTGAGCACAAGATAAAACTCAACACCGAACATCGATCAACGATTGAAGATTTCCGATCTGTCATGATTGCCCCGTTCTAAAATCGGATATCGGTGTTCCTTGTTCGTAAATCAAAAGAAGAAATCAAGAAGACAAACTAAAACTGGTTCAACAGTTAAATCTATGGGTAATTTTAGGCATTGGTAATTCACCAAGCGT
>CAYWBI010000024.1:0-29799 GCA_964456445.1 uncultured Calditrichaceae bacterium | reverse complement strand
GCTGTAAGTTGGCGCTTTTTTGTAAAAAAAATTTACTTTAGCAATTTAGGTATAAATTATGTAAAGCTGATATATATATTTGGGGCTTGTCAAACAGCCAATTAAAACATCTTTTTTTTCGTGAATTTATTTGACATTTGTTGGGCAAATGGGCTAAGTTTCAGGCATCGATTATTTCTGCTTTGAAATTCTCTTTTTCCCCTAATAAAATTTCAGAAACATTAATATTTCTGTTGGGATAATTTGAACCAAATCCCATTTTAATCAGCACATACTTAGTATGATGGAGTAACAATTGAGTGAAGTAAACACAAATATTTTATCGGTCTATTTAAAAAAGTGGTCTTTTGGCGAGAAGCGTTTTACTATAAACTATGCCTTTTGTACTAAAGATGTCTATCATCGCCGTCATAAGGAATTTCGTCTGGCAAAACCCGTTCAAATGCTGGAAGAATTTCTTGAGCAGGTGAGTAAAGAAACACAAATGACATTGCCTGACGCCGATAAGACCAGAAGCAAAATACACATTAGCCATCTGGCCCATTTAAAACCTTTACTAAAAGAATATTTTGAAAATATTGCCAAGGAGTTCCTTGACAAAAAAAGCAAATCCGGTAAGACACGGATGAACCTCTCCCGAAGCATGGATTTGTACTATCGTGATAAAGAATACTCTTTACTTGATGACCATGTAAAATTTTATGTTCATTTGAACCGTGGCCTGAATAAGGTGAACGGCGAACTGTGGGGCCAGGCGCTTACGGATTTATTGCATTCATATAAATATAACCCAAAAGATATTACGTTAAATAAATATCTTGCACTGGTCTATAATAAACTTGGCAAATATTCCCGGGCTATCTTACCTCTTAAGGTTTATGCCGAAGCAGATAATACACCGGAGAGCCTGAATGCCCTGGCAGCGGCATATATAAATCTGGAGGACTATGCCAAAGCAGACGCCTTATACAAAGAAATTTCCGAAAATTTTGGCGAAGAGTTTCTTGCCACTTATGGCCAGGCAATAATCGCCTATAAGCAGGGTGGGAGATATCTGAATTTTCTGGACACGATTAAAAAGAAAGACCCCTTGTGGCTAAGCAATAAATTAAAGAATGAGTGGGATTACAGCCTTATAAATTTTAAAACCCATACCGAATGGAATGCCGCAACTGCCGCCCGTTACCTTGGTTTTGACCGGCCTTTTGACCTAACCAGGAAAGCCATCAACCACGAGATTCCCTGTTACTACGATTCCGATAAAGGCACGGTTCGGTTTATTCGTGAAGAACTTGATTGCTGGGTGGAGTTGCATAACCGTTACAATCTGGATGGTAAAAAGTATGAGGTTTTTTTAGACCGATTATTGCCCGATGAAAAAAAACGAAAAAAACGGCTAAATGCTTCTTAAGTTTTATGACTCTTTTAACATATATTTATTGTAAGCCTTAATCTGCTTCCAGAATTTTAATATACTGATGATTATAAATTGTGTACACAACCATCTTTTTACTTTCTATCTATAAAAATTTTACTAAAACAGGACATCTATGCCCGGGCAAAAAGCCTACCCCGTAAAGCGTGGTAAAGAATACCTTTTTGATGTGGAAAAACTGGCCTTTGGTGGCGCCGGTGTGGCCCGGATTGATAATTATGTCGTATTCATAAAGGGCGCCTTACCCGGTGATAAAGTCCTGGCGCGCATCGGCAAACGCAAGGCAAGCCATGCCGAGGCCCGTTTGTTACAGATTGAAAAGCCATCCCCGATACGTATCCCCGCACCGTGCAAACATTTTGAATATTGTGGTGGCTGTACGTGGCAGAGCATGAACTATAAAGATCAGCTTATTCAAAAAGAATCCATCGTTCGTGAGTCCATTGAGAGGCTAGCCGGTCTGGACGGCGGCATGGTAAAACCGGTTCTTCCTTCGGCCGCTGAATTTGGCTACCGTAATAAGATGGAATTTTCTTTTGCTGAAAAAAGATGGCTTACGCCGGAAGAATTTGACCGGCCGGATGTTTCTAAGGAATTTGCATTAGGTCTGCATGTCCCCGGAACCTTTGATAAAATCCTGCATATCGAGCGCTGTCTTTTGCAAAGCGAAGCCGCAAACCGGGTTTTGGAATATGTTTCCCGTTATACCCTTGAGAAGGGCATAACGCCCTACGGATTGCGTTCACATGAAGGGTTTCTGCGGTTTTTAATGCTCCGGGAAAGCCATCATCAAAAAAAGATCATGGTTAATATTGTCACCGGTTATAAAGACCCGCAGATCCTGCAACCGCTCGCAGAGCTTATAATGACAAATATACCCGAGGTAAGCGGAGTGGTAAATAATATTAATACCCGATTGGCGCAAATTGCCCAGGGCGAGGAAGAAGTTCTGCTGGCAGGCAAGCCCTTTATTGAAGACAAGATTGCCGACCTTACCTTTCGCATATCCGCCAACTCATTTTTTCAGACCAATACCGCACAGGCCGGGAAGTTGTATGAAATAGCCCTTGAATATGCACAACTTAAAGATTTTATGGATGTATGGGACCTTTATTGTGGCACAGGTACGATCAGTCTCTTCCTTGCGCCCCATGTAAGGCGGGTTACGGGATTCGAACTTGTGGATAGCGCGGTACTGGACGCGCGGGAAAATGCCGTTGTTCATGGTGTTAACAATGCCATTTTTGTGGCCGGGGACGTTCGTGGTAATATGTTGAAACCCGCCAGCATGCCCGATGTGATCATCACCGATCCGCCAAGGGCCGGAATGCATGAAGATGTGGTGCGCACCATGCTGGAAATCGCTCCCCAGCGGATTGTTTACATATCCTGCAATCCAACAACCCTTGCCAGGGATTTGAAAATACTTGCGCAGAAATATGAAGTGGATGAGATACAACCGGTGGATATGTTTCCACAAACCTATCATATTGAAAATGTTGCGAAACTTACCTTGAAATAAATTAGTCCCGGGATCGAATTCCCACTGACATTTATTTCAAGGTAGTAAATGGCGCCCTGCAAATATTAAACCGGGTATCAATGGATCGAAAATTAAACTTTAATGAGATATTTAGTCAACGCCCGGATTTAGAAGCCCTAAAAGGTTTGCCGAGATTTCCGGTAACGCTTGTGGTGGAAAATATCCGTAGCATGCACAATGTGGGCAGCTTCTTCCGCAGCAGCGATGGCGTTTGTCTTGAAAAGATTTATCTTACAGGTTATACGCCCCAACCTCCAAGAGCGGAGATTTTTAAAACAGCGCTTGGTGCCACGGAATCTGTCCCGTGGGAGTACAGCAATAATCCATCTGCCGTAGTTGAAGGCCTGAAACAAAAAGGCCATACCATTGTAGCCCTTGAGCAAACAACAAAAAGCATCCCCTATTATAAAGCACATTTCACATTTCCGCTGTGTCTTATCCTGGGCAATGAAGTCAATGGTGTTTCCGATGATTTGATCCGTCTGGCGGACATGGCCGTTGACATCCCCATGTATGGCATAAAACATTCGTTAAATGTTTCGGTGGCTTATGGTGTTATTATTTATCATTTATTATCAATAATGCCGCAAGGCTTACGATAATCAGATATTGAAAAGGTAAAATGACGTTTCATTTGACCATAATTCAACCAATTGCTTTTGTCATGCCCGGCCATGGTATTGTTCCGGGAATGATCGATGCTTTTTATAAAATGATCTAAATGGTTGTTAATTATGGTTGAAATTTGACTCATTGTATTGTTCCGGCTATATTTATTTATTTGAAAACAAAAAGCGCAGCCATGTCCCAATTCACAATAGCTATTTATGACAATGCCACGGAACGGACAGAATTCTTTAAAAACCTGTTTATGCGTGATGAATATGAGGTACGGATATTTGACTCCCTGCCTGCGTTGATTTCTTTTGTCGAAACATCCCCCGTAAGTGCGATCCTTGTTGCTTATGATCTGCTTACCACCGAGGGGCGAAAAGAAGTGGTTGAATTTTTCAAGCGTTTTGTTTCATCCAATCTTTTTGTATATAACCTCCCGGACAATGCCAGCAAACGATTGGCCTTTTATGAACTTGGCGCCCGGCGTGTTTTTGATGTTGACCAGCCATTGGATGAAATTTATTATGCCTTGGCCTGGCCATTAAAAAATATACGCGGTGATATGGACAAGGATAAACTTTATTCGTCCGGCAACTTAGACGAAGTATCCTTAAAAATTCTTGTAAATACATTGGCCCGGGAAGAACGCAGCGGTGTGCTGCGTGTTATAACAGATAACGGTAGCGGAAAAATCTACCTGAACAAGGGGTTTATAACACATGCCCAGGTAGGGTTGCACACTGGTGAAAAAGCCTTGCTGCATATGCTCTTTTGGCATCAGGGACGGTTTAGTTTTAACGCTTCCACCGTGGCTTTTAACCGAAATACGGTAACGATAAGCACAATTGCCTCGCTTATACTCGCGGAAAAAATTCGCCGGCAATATGTGGAAGACCTAAAGGTGACGGGGCCCCCGGATAATATGGCCAAAGTGCGTTATGCCGGTGATTTAATGCAGTCGGATATAGAGCTTGATCCCGGGTTTCTTAAATTGATCGAACATCCACGGCGTATAGCGGAACTTCTGGAAAATCAGTTTTATACCAATTTTGAAACGGCCGCAAAGCTTGCGGAATTAAATAAGCGCGGCTTTCTTGAAACCCATCATCCTAAATCCGCTCAAAAACTAAGCGGTACCGGCGGGCTTGCCAATAAAATAACCAGGGATGTTCCTGTTTCCTCTTTTTTCACCCGCGACGAAACAGATATTCTAATCGAGAAATTAAACCTGTTCCCCGGTTCCAACGGCGGCATGTTTATTCTTTCCACAACGGGTGTGGCAAGTTGCAATATGCTTAAAGCGCTTACCCGTCGAACACCGGACGCCGCCGATAATTCAGCTATTTATCATAGTGTTGTCCAGTTGCAAAAAGATGTTTCACTTCAGGTTTTTAGTCTGGCGCTTAATGAGTTTGTACTCGATGACCTGTCACAAAACATCGATCAGATAAATGGCATCGTTTTTCTTGTGGATGTTGGGTTAAAGGAGCAGTTTGAATATGAAAAGTACATTATCCGTCAGATCGTGGCCAATTATGATGTACCCTGGTCGATGGGTTTTATTCATGGCAATAAAAAGACCAACTGGAGCAAGATACAGGATTTTTTTGATTTGAGTGAAGAGATTGTCCCGCAGGGCTGCAACGCTGAAAATGATCATGATATTAAGGGATTGTTGTTACAGATGGACAAACATAAGCTAAAAATATATGAGGTTAAAACCGCCGGACAAAATGAGGAACAGGGCGCATGAAAGACGTGGTTGTAATTAGTGAGGACCCGCTGGTCTTCCGTATGTTTTCTTCTGCTTTGGCCCATTTACCCGTACATTTTACCTGGCTGGGCAATATTGATGAAGCCGCCGGGATATTGCGCGCGGAACGACCGGATTTTGTATTTTTTGCGGTTCGCAATATCGTATTGATGAACAATTGGCTGGGACGTTATAAAGGATTTAAACTAAAAATCCCCTTTATTTGTTTTACCAGCCATCAATCCTGGGAACGCCGTGAGCTGTTATGGATGGCCGGGGCCGCGGAAGTGGTTGAATTGCCCCGCTTAAAAAAAGAATTTTTAATTATAATCGAAAACATTTTTTCGCGGCGCTCCGGGCCATCGGACAAAAAGGAAATGACTGGAAGCCTGAGTGTTTTTAATGTCATCGATCTTATTCAAACTTTTGAAGACAGTCATAAGAACGGTGTCATCCATCTGCATTCCCACGGCAATGAAGCAGAAATGCTTTTTAATAAAGGCCGGCTTGTAAACGTACATTTTGGGTCCCGGGACCCATTGGATGCCGTGCGGGTAATGTCTGTCTGGCAGGAAGGTGATTTTACAATAAAGATGGATAAAGTCCGTCATGCTGAGATGATTAAGCTCGATAATCAACAGGTGATTATGGAATGCCAAAACTATCTTATGAAACGGGAGAAAATTATTCATTCCTTAAAAGAAAAGGAGCTGGTATATTATGCGGCGCCAATGTTGGATTTTGAACAAATTGGCCCCAATGCGCGGAAATATATTTTGTTCTTCAAGGATGGGAAAAGCATAACCGATTTCATCGAATATTCCATCGACGCCCCTTTGCGTATCCTGAGCGATGTTGAACGATGGCTTAAAAAAAACTGGCTTCTTAAAAAAACCCACTATAAGGAACAGCTCTATCTTATTAAAAAAAATGAAAACCGTTCGGCTGTTTCCAAACTGTTACAGCGGGTATTTTCCAAAGACAATGAAAAGGCAAATATCAGCTATTCAACGGATGTTCCGGCAGAAACCGGGCTTGATGACGATGGTTTTATAATTAAGAAAGAGCAGAAGGACTATTACTTTTCAAATACAGAACTGCTTGATACCTTTATCGGCTTATTGGAGAAAAGCCGATGAAGGACATCCTCGAAATAGTTGTTTTAATTCCCGGCGAGCAACAAGCCGAGGACTTTGCAACCTTGTGTGCGGTTTCTTCTGTACGTACTTATCATGAATTTTCTTTTTTTGAATGCCCGCTTGACGAAAGTCATATTATATTTTTCTACCTGATAAGTGAATTGTCCGGCGGCGCCGATTCGGTTGTCCGTCAATTAATCCCAAGAGTTCCCCTATCCATACTTCTGCTTAATCGGACGGATGTGGATGAGAATAAGTACCATGTGTTGTACCAAAATTTTGTGGAAGACTATAAAACGCCTTTGTTTATTTTTCTCGATGGTTCCACGGAAGAAGCTAAGACGCTTGGCCAGGATAAAAACATTGACGGGGAGAAAACCCCGCTATTGACATACAGCAAGGACGATAAAGATTTTTTAAGTAATTTGACCGGCGCGTTAAAACAACTCAAATCCAAAATTGGCAAGGAACAATAAATGGGATTTCAAACGGACTCGATTCATGCAGGACAGACACCAGACCCGGTAACAGGCGCTATAATGACACCGATTTTTCAAACATCTACCTATGTTCAGGAGGCCATAGGAAAACATAAAGGTTTTGAATATTCGAGAACGCGGAACCCAACCCGTGATGCGTTGGAACAAAACATTGCCGCACTCGAAAAAGGAAAATATGGTATTGCCTTTAGCTCGGGCCTTGCCGCCATTTCCGCACTTATTCAAACACTTTCCGTAAACGACCATGTAATATGTACCGATAATGTGTATGGCGGGACATATCGGGTTTTCGAACGGGTCTTTAAAAAAATGGGCGTCTCTTTTACTTTTACCGATACGTCCAATATTGACAATATACATAATGCCTATCGGGCAAACACGCGGTTGCTTTTTGTGGAAACGCCTACCAACCCCATGCTTACGCTGACTTCCCTAAAAGATATTGCTGATCTCGGCCATGAAAAAAACATACTGACGGTTGTGGACAACACCTTTATGAGCCCTTATTTTCAGAAGCCGTTGGAATTTGGCGTGGATCTGGTCTTGCACAGTTCTACAAAATATTTAAACGGACATTCCGATGTGGTATCCGGTATCATTTTAACTTCAGATGCGGCACTGGCCGAGCAGCTTCACTTTATCCAAAATGCCGTTGGCGCCATTCCCGGACCACAGGATTGTTTTTTGATCCTCCGGGCTACAAAGACCCTGGCACTGCGCATGCGTGAGCATCAAAAAAATGCCCTGGCCATCGCCCGTTTTCTGGAAGGTCATAAGGGCATACAGCAGGTTATCTATCCTGGTCTGCCCTCGCACCCACAACATAATTTGGCCAGGGAACAAATGAGCGGGTTTGGGGGGATTGTCAGCGTGGAACTAGGTAGCTTAGAGAAAGCGTCGCGCTTTGCGGAAAAGCTTAAAATATTTGCCCTTGCCGAAAGCCTCGGTGGTGTGGAAAGCCTTGTTGATCATCCGGCCATCATGACCCATGCCTCCGTTCCGCTTGCCGACCGCTTAAAGATGGGGCTCACCGACGGGCTGGTCCGCCTGTCTGTTGGCGTTGAGGATGAAGAAGACCTGCTCGCGGACGTAAAACAAGCCCTCGAATAAAAAAAACCTACAAATTGATATTTTGTGACCGGGCGGGAAGTTTCTTTCCGCTTGTATGTTTATAATAAGAATAAATCCTATATTGCCGAGTGTATATAAAAAAGTGAGAACAATGGGATTCCTTGTTTTGTAAAAAATGATAGTTTATACCCGATGGCGCCAACTTTGTGGGGAATGGTATGAAGCGTTTTTCAATATGGATTTTGATTTTTTCTTTTCTTGCAGTGGCCGTGTACGCCTACGCACCCGAAACGCGTTTTGTATATGGGCCGTCGCTTTTTATACAGCGTATTGTTTCCGCGGACAGCGCCTATGCGCATGGCAATTATCGTCGCGCCGCGGTTAATTATCATAATATAGTCAACCGTTCACCCCAAAAAGCGTCTGCCCAGATCCAATTTAAATATGCCTATAGCCTGTATAAAATTGGCGACTACCTGTTAAGCGCCGCGCAGTTTGATTCCCTTCTGAGGCAGGACGCCCGGTACCTGCCGGCCTATGCGGCATTTTTTAAAGTAAAAGCACTGCAAAAGATCGGTTTGCCCCGGGCGGCCGAGGCCGGTTATAATTATATCCTCAAATATCCGAAAACCAGTCTGGCCGATAGCCTGTTAATGCCTGTGGCGGACTATTATTATCATAAACAAAATTTAACGGTAGCGGAAGGGCTTTACCGGAAATTCATCAAATGGGGCGTCGATCGTTCTCAAAATGTTAGGGCATATGCCCGCCTGGTCAAAATCCTTTATTCTTCAAATCAAAAAGAACAGGCCCGAAAGCAGACACTTTATACCATGCGAAAATATCCCGCTGCCGAGGAAACCTTTGATCTGGTACAATTTGTTAAAAAAACCGATAGGGGTTTTTACCGCCTGCATTTTTTTAATGTGTCGGATGTATATTTTGCCAACCGCCATTTCCAAAAGTTGCGCGCCATGCTGGAGCAGTACATCCGTGATGAAAAAGAACCAATGTTAAAACAGAAGGCCCGTTATCGGTTGGTGCGTATTTACTTTGCACAACGTAAGTATGGAACGGCCCTGTATGGCTTTAACAACATGCTTAAAGCGGTAAAAGACAAGGGTCTGGAAGCACGTATCCGTTTATATCTGGCGCGTATATATTTAAAGAAGGGGCTTAAACAAAAAGCAATAAGGGCCTATCGTGATTATGCCCATCGTTATCCGGAATTAAGAATGGCCTCGGAGGCGGTGTGGAAAGCCGCCTGGATAAGCGAAGAGCTGCGGGACTTAAAGCAGGCGTTGGAAAATTATCATTATTTACGTGAAAAATGGCCCCAAAGCCGCTATGCCCGCGAAGCTTATTTTAGGGAGGGCTTTACCTATTACCGGTTGGGAAATGTTGACTTTGCCGAAAACATTTTTAATACATTGCGTGTACGCAACGCACCGGATGTGGAAAAAAACCGGGCTCAATATTGGGCCGCCTTGTGCAGCGCTTCCCAGGGCGATTCCAGCAGGGCCGATAGTTTGCGTATGGAATTGGCCGTCCATTTGTGGGACGATTACTACACCATGAAAAGCTATCTGCTTCATAAGGAATCTGTTGATACCACCGAAAAAATTGCCGATGAATTAAATAAAAGTAATAGGGCAATGCTCTATTACGCATCCGGTTTTGCAAGCCTGATGGATAAACTTAAAACGGCCTTCGACGTAAAAGATGTTTTGGGCAAAAGCTATGCGCTTGCCGCTCTTGACGATATAAAACTTTATGCAAAAACAAAGGAAGAATGGATCGCCCTGGCAGAAATATTTAAAAAGTTTAAGGCCTATGGCAAGGCTTATCGGACCTATGACTATATAAACCGTAAGTTTTATGCCCAAATACCCTTCAATCAAAAGCCGTTTATCTTAAAAGAACGTTTTCCATATTATTATGATGCTGAAGTAAATAAGTATGCGGACATAAATCAAGTTGAACCAGAGTTTATTTTGGCCGTTATGAAACAGGAAAGTGTGTTCAATTTTAAAGCGCATTCATGGGCACAGGCCTATGGCCTGATGCAGCTTATCCCAAAAACCGCCCGTGAGATGGCGAAGCACAAAAATATAACCTTGTCGTCAAATAGCCAACTGTTTAACCCGGAAACAAACATCCGGCTTGGCTCTTTTTATCTTAAAAAATTATTAAAACAATTTGATGCCAAGAAAGAATTGGTATTGGCCGCATACAATGCCGGGCCTCACCGCGCAAAAAGATGGCGCACCCTTCCGGGTTCCGAAGAAATGGATGTATTTATTGAAAATATTGAGTTCGAAGAAACCAGGGGATATGTACGCAAGGTGATGAAAAATTATTGGGCCTATAAACTTCTGCGCCATAATTTCCAAATTTCCCCGGAGGATATTCAGCTTGGCTGGAATGAATAGGAAGAATATTCGCATCGGTACTTCCGGTTTTAGCTATGCCGATTGGAAGGGTACGTTTTACCCGCCCGACATAAAACCCAACGATATGTTCCGTTTTTACAGCGGGCGATTTAATACGCTTGAACTGAATGTGACCTATTATAATATCCCATCACTTTCCACATTTGAAAAATTTGCGGCCCAATCCCCGCATGGTTTTGATTTTATAATAAAACTGCACCGTCAAAGCACCCATTTACGCGATGCACTCCCGGGGATGCTGACAGAGCTTACCGCACATATAGCGCCGCTTGTTGAAGCCGGTCTTTTTGGCGGGTTTCTTGCCCAGTTTCCATATTCATTTCATAACGGTCAAAAGAACCGCGCTTATATGGCGGCCCTGGCCGGGCAATTGGCCCCCAATCGCCTTTTTGTAGAGTTCCGGCATGCAAGCTGGGCAAAGCCGGCGGTACGTGATTTTATAAAATCGTTAAACCTTGGTTATGTAAATGTCGATGAACCGGCGCTTAAAGGATTGTTGCCCATGCAGGATTGGCTTACCGCCGATGACGGGTATTTTCGCTTTCATGGACGCAATAAGGATGATTGGTGGAACGGCAACGGCTCCGCCCGTTATAAGTACACTTACGTTGCAGCAGAGCTTAGAAACTGGTTGGAAGGGATTAAAGATTTATCTGCTAAAACGGTAAAGACTTATGCCTTTTTTAACAACCATCCCGGTGGGGGGGCACCGATAAATGCATCCATGTTGAAACAATTATTGAAAAAATAAGTGTTTAGAACTTGCCTTGATCCGGTCAGTCGTTTAAATTTACGTGTTCTATCTTTTTAGACTCAAAAAGACCAACTCACATTATTTATACAAAATTACGCGTGCGTATTTTGGAGGCCCGATGAAAACCCGTATTCTTGTTGTAGAAGACGAGCATGATACGCTTGAATTGATGGCGGAAGTATTCACCAATAATGGATATGCCGTTGATAAGGCGATGAACGGTATCGATGCCCTGCGTCAAATCAAATTGCAGGAACCCGATATTATCCTATCCGATATTTTTATGCCCGGTATGGATGGCATGGACCTGCTTAAAAACATTACAAAGGATTACGGGCATATCCCGGTGATCATGGTTACAGCTTATGGCACTATCGACAATGCCGTTGAAGCCATGAAAATAGGCGCCAAGGACTATATAACAAAACCGCTGCGCTTCGAAGAACTTACCGCAAAAGTAGAGCGTATTTCCCAGCTCAATTCCCTTATAAAAGAAAATGAATTTTTGCTTAACAAGCTGCAGCAAAAATATGATTTTACAAATATTATTGGGAAAACAGATATCATTAAACAACTGTTTTCACTTGTCCAGGATGTTGCTTCGACAAATACAACGGTCTTAATCCGCGGAGAAAGCGGAACGGGAAAAGAACTTATTGCCAATGCAATCCATTATAACAGCATGCGTATGAAACGCCCCTTTGTAAAAGTAAACTGTGGTGTTTTAGCTGAAAGCCTGTTGGAGAGCGAATTATTTGGCCATATGCGTGGTTCTTTCACCGGTGCCATAAAAGACAAAGTAGGCAGATTTGAATTGGCCCATGGCGGTACTTTGTTTCTGGATGAAATTGGTGATATATCATTGAATATGCAGTTAAAATTGTTGAGGGTTATTCAGGAAGGGGAGTTTGAAAGGGTTGGTGGCACGGAAACCATAAAGGTTGATGTACGCATTATAGCGGCAACGAACAAGAATTTGGAAGAGGCCATGAACAATGGGGAATTTAGACAGGATTTATTTTATCGACTGAATGTTATCCCGGTATATGTGCCACCGTTAAGGGAACGGCGTGAAGATGTAAAATATCTGGTACATCATTTTATTGAGAAATTTAATAAGATTTATGGAAAAAACATCCGGGAAATTTCACCAAAAGTGATGTCGGTTTTAAAAAACTATGATTACCCCGGTAACATCAGGGAACTGGAAAATTTAATCGAGCGCATTGTTGTGCTTAACAAAAGTAATATAATTGAAATAGCGGATTTGCCACCGGTGATGCTTGCCGGAAATGATTTTTCCACCGATGCCGATATGGAAAATGGCCTGGTTGCCGCGGTGGAAGCATATGAAAAAAAACTCATCCTTGAAGCCCTGGAACGCAATGCCTTCAATAAGGTACAAACAGCAAAGGAGCTGTTTATAAACCGCAGCACCTTTATGTCCAAGCTCAAAAAATATGACATCCATTGACACGGATGTTTTGGGATTTCATACGCTATAGACCTGGAATTTCCCTGCTTAATTTTATATCTTGCATTAATACCGTTTTTTGTTTTAGCTATGTAACCCGCAGTATGTATGGGAAAACATGGCCATATCAATATTGGGTTGTATAAACCTACACCAGCATTTTTATTGGTTGACTGATCCCAACCGCCCGGTCATACGCTTTTAAACGCTCGATCAATGGTTCATTTATAAGAATGTCCTTGGCCACCAGTTTTTTCCCCTGAGTGCTTATGATGTTTTGATTGGTTATCATGCCGGATTTTATGTAATAAAGGGACAGAACCTTCTCGTCCCGTTCTTTCTCCTGGGTTTGAATATAGTCCAGCATTTTTACCAAATTGGGGTTGTACGTGATCGGGTCACGCTTTAATGCCGCTAACGCTGCGCTTTTTGAAACCCCTCTAAAAATTAAATCATCAAACCCCAATACCGTTTTTAGTATTTGCGCCCCAAGCGCAACAAATTTTTCCCGGGGGGATTTTTCGTCAGGCGACGGGAAAGCGTTGAATTTATTGTTCTGTTGTGCTATGATTTCCGCCACAGCCTCCATACGTGGGATGCGCTCAATCAAGCCGGCGCCAATGGCCGGATGCCCCGCCAGCATTTTTTGTTCCTTTTCGTTTAGTACCTCACGATTGTACACTTTGTCCAATAGCTGTGACGGCAGGGTGACAAAACCGATTTGTGAAAGCATGGCCGCCATTTCCAGTTGCCAGATGTTTTTGATGTTTAATTTTCGGGCTATTTGGGCCACATAGCCCTGGATGCGGGTGGCACGCCCAAAGGCCTGGGGATTTACCATGCCCAGGATGGCAGTCATCACCTCAATGGAATTGCGCAGGGTTTTTTCCAATAATTCTTTTTCACTGTTCAACAGTTGATATTGGCGTATCCCGTCATTGATGGCGCTATATAAAGTATCGGTAGGGCAAGGTTTGGTAAGAAAGCGGAAGATATGCCCATTGTTTACCGCCGCAATGGCATTTTCAATTTTTGCATAACCGGTGAGCATGATGCGTGAGCTGTTTGGAAAAATGGTCCGCGCGTTTGTCAGGAATACATCCCCCTTCATCCCCGGCATTTGCATATCGCTGATGATAACCGCAAATGGTCCCTTGGCTTTTAAAATCTCGATTGCCTGCAATCCGCCCAATGCGGTATGGATTTCAAATTGCTTATGAAAATTGCGTTTATAGGAGGCCAGTACGTTTTCTTCATCGTCCACAAAAAGTACTTTCTTATTCATCTGATTCCCTCCCATAAATTTCCGTACATAGTTGTTCCCAGCGCTCACGGTTCGGGCTGAATGTTTTATTGTTTATCAAGGCGGTCTGAAATTCTTCCAGGCGCAGGCCCTGGTTTTTTTGCATTAAGTTCTGTGAAAAAACATCCGCGCTCTGCATGGCAATTGAAAAGACATTTGATTCATCGGGTATGGGTTTTGCTAAATGATGTGTGCTAATCACTGTGATCAAATTGCTGGATATGCCCCACAGGCCAAGCAAATAAGCCGCTACTTCTGCGTGCGATGTGTCAAACATCAGGTATTCAGCCTGCGACAGATTCAGGTCGTTGCTTTTCGCTTTTTTATAAACTTCCTTATACTTGTCCGGTATTTGGGTTGCCAGGGTCAATATACCTATATCGTGTAAAAGACCAAGCGTAAAGGCGTCTTCCTGTAATTGCGTATCCATCCCAAGATCAGATATAATGGCTTTGCTGAACAATCCTGTTAAAAAACTGTGTTTCCATAGTTCCGGGATATTTATGGCATAGCGCTTACTTTTGTCAATTTGAGAGAAAACATTAATAGAAAGTACCAGGGTTTGAATAGTATTGATCCCAAGCAGGGACACGGCCTGGCGAATACTGGAAACTTTTTTATATAATCCAAAAAAGGATGAATTGACATATTTCAATATTTCCATGCTCATGGATACATCGCTTTGTATGATCTCTGCGACCTCTTTTAAACTGCCTTCTTCCTTTTGGATTATTTGCATGATTTCCTGATAGCAGCTTGGCAAGCTGGGCAGGCTTTCAATTTTAGATACCAAATTTTGTAAGGCCGGGTTTTCTAAGCTGGTCTTAAGCGCTAAAGTTTGTTTTATAGTATGGCGTAAAGTTTCCGCATCACAGGGTTTGGTCAAAAATTGATGGGCGGGTTTTATTGTTTTTAGTATGGCTTCCTGGTCCGACTGACCGGAGAGAATTATGCGTATGACGCTTGGATATCTTTTGATGACTTCGCCTAAAAGTTCGGCGCCGTTCATTTCCGGCATGCGCATGTCCGAAATAATGACGTCAACCGGGTTGTCTTCCATAAAACACAAGGCGTCCTTCCCGCTTTGTACAAAATGCATGTCCCACTCCCGGCGCATTGGGCGTAGCATGCGTTTTAACGCCTGTGTAATGGCCGGTTCGTCATCAACGAATAAGATGCTGTTCATGGGGTGTATGCCTTTCACCATTTATCTGATTACGCCCGTTTTCTTTAGAAATATACAATTGATGGTCAGCCCGGACTAAAAATTTGCTTAAGTCATCATTTTGCAAAGCTGCCAGGCCACCGCTGATTGTAACCCGAAGTCCATCCTGTTTAAACTCTAATTGCTCTATGGCCTTACGGATACGCCCGGCAGCAAGGAAACCGGTTTCCAAATCAGTTTCCGGTAATATCACCAAAAATTCTTCCCCACCATAGCGCCCGCATATATCGGTCTTTCGTGTAGTGGATTTAATTGTCGCGGCAACTTCTTTTAATACACTATCGCCCGTGATGTGACCAAAGAGATCGTTTACATTCTTAAAATGGTCAATATCCAGCATAAGTATGCTTAGTTTTGTTTTATAGCGTTGGGCACGTACAATCTCCTCACTTAAGGCAATATCGAGTTGTTTGCGGTTCAATAATCCTGTTAACCCGTCATAACGTGCATTGATTTCTAATTCGCGCAATCCCATGTAGTGCCCTATGCCCTTTGTAAGCTTGTCAACAAGATCATTTATATCCACGGGTTTGTTGAGATATGCGTATATCTGACCACGGTTCACGGCTTCGATAGCCGTATCCATGGAAGGAAATCCGGTCAACATTATCCGTGTGGTAAGAGGAAAAGCCTTTCTGCACAGTTCAATAAATGTAATACCGTCAATAACCGGCATGGCAATATCGCAAACAATTACCGAGAAATCCTTTGAAACAAGCATTGAGTAGGCCTGGTCGGCATTATCCATGAAATGCATGTTCCAGGCACCGGTTTGCTGATGCAACATTCGTTTCAGACTTTGCAAAATTAGCTGATCGTCATCCAGAAAAAGAATGTTTGCTTTCATAATTGCTCCATTTCAAGTGGGAGTTCAATAAAAAAGGTGCTGCCCTGGCCGGGGACGCTGCTAAAATGAAGGGCGCCTTTGTGCATTTTTACGATTACGTCAAAAGAAATTGCCAGACCCTGGCCAGTGCCTTTGCCAACTTCCTTGGTCGTAAAAAAGGGATCAAATATACGTTTTTGAATTTCTTCGGGGATACCCATGCCCGTATCGGAAATGGCAATGAGGACGGTCTTGTTTTTGTGTTTGGTCGAAATTTTAATGATACCCATCTTCTCGCCCCGTTCTGTCAGTGCATCCTTAATGGTATGGGAAGCATTAATAATCAGGTTAAGAATGACCTGATTTAAGGGGGCCGGAAAGCAGGGGACCGGCGGGAGATTGTCCGCAAATTCGGTCTGCATCTCGGCCACATATTTCCACTCGTTACGGCAAACAATTATGGTATTGGCGATGGCTTTGTTTAAATCAATTGGGGTTTTCTCTTCGTTGCCTGGATGGGAAAACTCCTTCATGGCTTTTACAATTTTTGCAACCCGGTTTATTCCGTTCAGGGTTTGCTCGATGGCAGATGGGATTTCTTCCATTAAATAGTCAAGATCGATTTCTTCTGTTTGTGACTCTATATCCTTTATAAGCAGGCCGGTTTCTTTATTTGCCTGCAAGCTGGATGTAAGCTGTACGTACTTATCCAATAAGAGCCGAACGTCGGAAAAAGCATCTTTTAAAAACCGTGTATTGTCACCAACAAATTGAATAGGCGTGTTTATCTCGTGCGCGATCCCGGCGGCCAATTGTCCAATAGACTCCAGCTTTTGTGCCTGGCTTAACTGAGATTGCAGTATTTTGTACTCGGTTATATCCTCTGCCAGAATCAGAAACCCCGGATATTCACCGGTTGACCCCAAATACGGGCTGATGGTGACTTTCAAAAAACCGGACGTATGTTGCCGGGGCACTTCATAGGATATATCTTCCAATACCTGTGACTCGCGTGTCAGACGGCATTCGCTTATGGCCATCACTATTTTATCCCATTGCCATTGGATTCCGCTTTGCATCAAATTTTTACCAAGTGTTTTCTTTCTGTCTAAAAAGAACGTTTCCTGGAATTTTTTATTCAGAAATACAATCCGTTCTTTTTCATCCATCAGGATTAAGCAGGAAGATATGGAATGTAAAAGCTGCTGGTTTTGAACAATGCTCCGTTTTAGATTGGCCTCGGTCTGGCGTCGTTGGGAGATATCAAATATGGTTTCAATCAGGACGTCTTTACCATCGATGTTTGTTTGAACCACATTCTTTAAAATAGGTACGGATGTGCCATCAGGGCGATGTATCATCACCTCCCCTTCCAATTGCTTTCCACTTGAGGCTTGCGCCGGGCATATTCCGTCGTTTTTAGAGCAAATATAGGGACAACAACTGGAACCGATAAGGCTCTCCATTTTCTTGCCAAGGATTTTGCAGGCCGCATCATTTATGTCCTCTATGGTTAAGGATTTGGCATTTATAACAACTACGCCTCCATACATGCTGTTTAGGATTTTTTGCAATCGTTTTTTGTTTTGTTGCAAGGAATTTTCGGTTTGTTTGCGATTGGTAATCTCATTTTTTATGGCCACATAGTGGGTGATAAGCCCATCATTGTTTATAATGGGGCCGATGGTGGCGTCTTCCCAAAACAGTTCACCGTTTTTCCTCTTATTTAAAAATTCGCCCCGCCAGGTTTTTCCGGCGGAAATGGTTGCCCACAAGTTTTTATAATATTGCAGGGAATTATTTCCGGATTTGAGCATGCGCGGATTTTTACCAATAACTTCATCTTTTGTGTATCCGGTGAGATTAAAAAAATGTGGGTTGGCGTATTCGATCGTTCCATTTGTATTGGTTATAATAATGGCACACGGGTTTTGCTCAAGGATTTGCAGCATCTCTATATCGCTCAGGTTGTTTATCTTATTTTTTATAATCTCAAAGGTTTCATCTTTGCTGGCCTTTGTTGACGTCAATTTATCTTTCATGTTTATGTCTCCACGTGGGTTTTTGCAATGCTTCATTACAATATTTTCACTCACCGGAAGAAAAACCGGTTTATTATCTATTCGGCACCTGAAGGGTTGATTTGAATTTTTAAGGCAATGCGGATAGTTTCGCTATATAATACTCAAATACAATAGACGAATCCGGCTCATTTACCTGTTGCCGGAGTGTGGGATTTAATGTTGTTTGTGGCGTGGCGGGGAATTCTTAGGTAGTCAAAAGTGTTATTTCAACCAAAGGGCCACGGTGGAACAACGAGGGCATACGTATCTTAAAGGCGTTTTGATATAAAACCGGGGGGATGCTTATGTCTGCAACAAATAGGCGTTTTTTATTACTCGATGCCTGCCATTTCTTTAGCCCGTTTTTGGGCAGCGCCAGCGTCATGACTATATTGGTATTAATGCAGGGGGTAAGGCAATTCCCGCTATCGGCCAATACCCCGGACGGGATATCCATACTAACGGTTGGGGCTGGATTATTATTGGCCCAGATGATGAGTTCCGCCGCCATCTGACTGGGATTGCCTCTCAAGCTGTATCCGATCAGACCATCCAGAATAAGACCAGCCTGGTTTGGTAATTTTTCGGGAGTTGTATAAACGGGGATGCCCATCTGAACAAGGATTTTAAGCTGTTGCAGTGTAACATCTTTAAATTTTTCCGGCGGAACGGTTATGGCCGCTATTACCTTATATCCGGCATTGCGCAGATGCCGCGCGGCGACCAGCACGCCGCCGCCATTCCCGCCCTTACCTACCAATACCACGATGGGCAAATCGCTCTTTTTTGGGTGAAAGTATTGAATGCAAAGCTGTGCCAGATCCCTCCCGGCGTTCTCCATCATCTGCAACAATGAAATGCCGTAGTGTTCTACCATCAGGCGATCCACTTCCACCATCTGATCACGGGTGATAAAAGGGATATTTGTGCTGTTAATCCTGGGGTACATCAACGTTTAATTCTCTGTTTTGCAACGCGCGGCTAAGGGGCGCACCATAAAACCCCTTGCATTTGAGGGCGCGCCGAAGCTTATCAAGCTGTTGGCGCCCAGACAAGCCCGCGAGGACTTTTGTCTTTTTCCGAATCACCCTTCCGGCGATTTCCATTTGAAGTTCTTCGGGGTAGTCTGTGGATAGAATCTCATCTACTTCATCTCTATTGGCGCCTTTTTCCTGTAGTTTTTTGCTTATGAGCAGCGGGCCGCTCAGGGAGATATTGATTTTTTCTCGGATAAACAAATGGATAAATTCCCGGTCGTCCAAAAGCTTGTTTTTGATTAACTGTGCCAGGGCGTCGTCAATTAAGAGTTGTGAATATCCTTTGTGACGTAACTTGGTGGCGAGTTCACGTGAAAGGTGTGCCCGGCGTGAAAGATATCGGTAAGCCTGGGCCCGGCACTCATTGAGATCATTCGTATAGCGGATACTCTCTATTTTTTCACTCGTCAACTCCACGCCTTTGCTCAGGGCAAAATGCACAAGCGTATCTTCGTTTATTTCAAAAAGAAGAATAGCATCACTATATACGGCATATACTTTTTTACGTTTACCCTGAACGGCAATCCGGCTGACGGTAAATGTTGTACGCATAATTAGCTCTTTGGTTTTCTGCATTTAGATAAGATAAATTAGTTAAAATAAGCTTGTTATACCAATTTATACGTGTTGCTGCCGTCCTGTATTTTAATGGTTAAAAATTGGTATTGATTTAAATTTAATATTCTCCAATTTGGTTTACCGATATAATCTTGTTAGTTTCTTATACATATAACTTTCAATTTCCATCGCTGCTTACCGGCGGGCGCTAAAAGGGCGGGGCGTACACATCTCCTATGATTAAATTTTTTATCATTCTATTTAACTCGCTGCTGTTGTGTATCATTTCTGTTGCAGTATCCGGTAGCTTAACAAAAGAAATATCAGAAACCGGTATTCCCTTCATTAAAAACTTTACCCCGAGAGATTACAACGCAAACGGTCAAAACTGGGCGGCGGTTCAGGATTCTGATGGAATAATTTACTTTGCCAACTCCGGTGGGGTTGTTTTACAATTTGATGGCACCCGCTGGAATACAATCCCGGTGGGCAATGGCAGTATTGTCCGGGATATTAAACCGGATGGTGCCGGTACTGTTTTTATCGCCATGCAGAATGAATTCGGATACCTTTATGCCGAAAAATCCGGTAGTTTCAAGTTTAAAAGTCTGTTACCTAAAGTAGGGGATTCAGACTATAGCTTTGGCGATATCTGGAAAATTGGGATCACGAATAAAGCGGTTTATTTTTTGGAACGGCATCATCTCTTTCGATTCCCGAAGAAGCACCTGAGAGATTCCCTAAAAGCCATTCACCCTATAAAATCGGATACCCGTTTCCACAATCTATTTAAAAAACGGGGCAATGAATTATTTGTACATCAGATGCATGTGGGGTTGATGCAAACGGATGGGGATAGCTTGCACCTTTTGCCAAACGGCGCCTATTTTAAAAATGATTTATTGGCCGCGGTTTTACCCTTTGGAAAAAATGACTGGCTGGTGGTCACTCGTAACAGAGGTCTTTTTATTTACTCTGATAAGGGCCGGATTAAACCATTTAAAACCAATTGTGAAATGTTACTGCGCAACAGCGGGCCCTATCACGCCATCCGGCTAAATGATGGCAATTTGGCCATTGCCTCCAAGTATGGCGGACTCTTTATTCTCTCAGCGGACGGAAAGCTGCTACAGAAAATCGATCGTTCCGCCGGGCTTGCCACTAACACGGTTTGGTCCGTTTTCCAGGATTCCAATCGGGGGCTATGGCTATCGATGAACCAGGGTATTGCCTTTGTGGATTATGCATCGCCGTTCAGCAATTTTGATGAGCGGGTGGGGCTTAAGGGCAGCGTGCACGAAATAATCCGTCACAATGGAAAATTGTTCGTTACCACAAATTACGGTCTGTTTGTCATGGAGCGCGGTAATTCTATTCCCAGTCATTTTCAATTTAAGAAGGTTAAAGGGATAAACACCTCCGGCTGGGACATGCTATCGGCCTGGAATACACTTTTCATTTGTGCAAATTCAGGATTATATCGCCTGGAGGGATCAGAAGCCCGCTTAATATTTGAATATGATCCATGGGCGCTCTATCGGTCCAAGGCCAACCCGGAACGAATCTTCCTTGGCTTAGCTGTAGGAGTAGCTTCTTTTTACCGTGACCATACGGGTGCCTTAATAGATGAAGGAAAAATTCCGGGTATAGATATTGAAGCCCGCACCCTGGCCGAGGACTCCTCGGGTAATTTGTGGGTTGCCAGTTCCTATCATGGAGTTCTGCGGGCCGATTCCTTATCCGATTACTATCTTAAAAATAAACGGCCTTCTGTCAAACATTTTGATTCAAAAAATGGTCTGCCTGCGAATATGTCCACGATGATTTTTGAATATAAAAAAGAAATTTTATTTAGCACCCCCTCGGGTATTTTTACCTTTGATAACAATAAGGGCCCGTTTTTGCTTGACCCGGCATTTGGGCAACTTCATAAGAAAAAACAGGACAATGAAAACTATTTGCTTGCCCGTACCGATGACAGTGGAAATGTTTGGAGTCACCTCGAACAAAAGGTTGTTTTAAACCGTGTATTGGAAGACGGTAGTTTCGTTCTAATTGATACCATGTTCTGGGGGATACCCGACGAGGAAATCCAATGTATTTATCCCGAGGGCAGTCAAAAAATTTGGTTTGGGCACCGTCATGGTCTGTATAAATATGATTTAAATAAAAACCCCGTTGAATTTTCATTTTTTAAAACCCTCATCCGGAAAGTTACATTGAATAAACGTATCGTGCTGCCGGACAATCGTTCGAAATCCTATCAGACAAAAACCCCCCACCTGGAATATACCGCGGATAACCTTCTGCGTTTTCAATTTGCGGCAACCTACTATATTCGTCCCGGGCAAACTGTTTACCGCTATCAGTTACAAAATTTTGACCACAACTGGTCAGAGTGGAATCCGGAAGCACACAAAGATTACACAAATCTTCCACATGGAAAATATACATTTAAATTAAAAGCCAAAAATGTATATGGTCAAATCCGCCAGGCGGTTCCCTATACCTTTATCATTCTTCCCCCGTGGTACCAGACAACCTGGGCGTATCTTTTGTTTTTTATATTATTTGCAGGAATTGTAACTGCTGCCTCCCGGGCATTGATGGCTTATTCCCATTCCAAGGCGCTGGCCGAACATCAAAAACTTGAAGAGCATCGACGGAAAACGGAAGATATAATCCGTAGCCAGGTCGCTGCTGATTTCCACGATGAATTGGGTACCCGTATTACCCGTATTTCTCTGTTTAGTGAAATATTGAAAAATGAACTCGATGATGCAACAGATTCAACAAAGGGATATTTAAAAAAAATCAGTAACAATGCCAATAGGCTTTATGATGAAACCCGTGATTTCATCTGGCAATTAGACCCCCAAAAAGATACCCTGGCAGATTTTATTGCACGTATTAAAACATTTGGGGATGAGTTGTTTGACGACACGGATATTCAGTTTGAAATTAAGCAGGGGCTGGGCCCTGCAACAAAGATAAAATTGGAAATGGATCAACGCCGGAATTTAATTCGCATAGTTAAAGAAGCCATGCACAATGCCCTGAAGTATGCCCGATGTGAAAATGTAATATTTAATATTGCCTGCCAGGAAGATGAATTAGAGATTTGTTTGTCCGATGATGGACAGGGGTTTTCCACCGACCTTGGTAGCACAGGGACCGGATTGAAAAATATGCGTCAGCGTGCGAAAACAATAGAGGCTGACCTACATATTAACAGCCAACTTAACAAGGGGACTCAGATTGTTTTGAGTATGACTTTATGACCAGGATAACAATTATTGAAGACGATAAAGATATCCGTGAAAGTTTGGCCATTCTTATAAACGGTGCCACGGATTTTATATGTGTCAGTACCTATTACAATTGTGAATCGGCCATAAAAAAATTGGAAGTCGATACACCGAATGTCATTCTAATGGATATAAATCTCCCGGGAATGACAGGCATCGAAGGAACGCGTCGTATAAAAGAAAAAAGACCGGAGACTGAGGTTATCATGTTAACGGTCAGCGATAACAATTCTGATGTTTTCGATTCCTTGTGTGCCGGGGCCTGCGGCTATCTAAAAAAGAACACCCCGCCTTCTAAACTGCTTGAAGCCATCAAAGAAGCTGTAAACGGTGGGGCGCCGATGAGCATGGAAGTTGCCAGGTTGGTCGTCGGATCGTTCAAAACCGAGCGATCATCGAGTGATCTGACCTCGCGTGAGAGGGAAGTCTTAAAGCAATTATGTAATGGCAGCAGCTATAAAAAAATATCATCCGATTTGTTTATTGATTTAAATACGGTCAAATTTCATATACGTAATATCTACCGCAAATTAGAAGTAAACTCCAAGGGAGAAGCCATCTCCAAGGCCATCAAAGAAAACCTTAATTAAAGAAGAGTAGAAACACAATCTGATTCGAATAGCAGATTTATATCACGCACTCTTTTTGATATATTGAACACCGCTGTCTTTTTGCACATTTAATAAAACTTAGCAGACTCTTTCCCACCCTTTTGGGCAGGTTTGTAAACATATCCCACCTAAAAACCACACCTTTTAGCGGTTACATTCCTCTTTTTAACACCTTACATTTATCCTAAAATAAATCAGGGTTCACTGTAATGTTGAAAAAGGATACAGCTTTGCCTATCTCCGGATCATTTAAATTAAAAGAACTGTATGCGGCCATCGAAACCAAGGCCCGGGAACGAAACCAGGAAATTAAAAGGGATTTTTATTCATTAAATGCGTCTGAATATGCCTATGAAGATATCATCGAATATGAAACATACAAACTTATGCTTTTTGTATGCCCCAAGAGTAAATCAACAATTTCGATAAAAATTATCGATAAATAAGAATTTTTCTTTTTATAAGTGTAAAAAGTCATTCAGAGGATACTCATGAAAACCTATAGAACCAATGTACTAGTAATGATGGTTTTGCTTGTGGGAATCACTTTTCTTTCCGCGCAGGACAACCTGGAACTGCTTTATACCCTGGATATTGGTTTGCCCCCCAGTGGGCTCAACAGCGATCGGGTGGGTGAAAATTTTTCAGTACTCGGTGACATTAATGGCGATGGCTATGATGACTGGGCTACGGCCATTAATGGGGCAAATTATGAATTAACGAATACAACCCGTTGGGGCGGTGCTATTCATATCTATCTTGGCAGCGCTCAAAAACGCGGGAGCGAAACACCTGCGGATATCGTTATTTACGGTGATGAAAACAATCAGATTGGAAATGGCGTCTGGGCTGCAGGCGACGTCAACGCGGACGGCTATGACGACATCATTATTTACAGCCTTCGTAAAGATGAAAACAGCGGTAATTACATTCCGGGCCACGCGCTTTACTTCGGAAGCGAGCATTTTGACAGCAATGAAGATTTACTGTTTACAAAACTGGACCAGCATGCCGGAACGGCTAATTTTTCATCTGCAGCCGGCGATGTGAATAACGATGGATTTGATGACATCCTGCTTAGTGTTCCCACCTATATAGGCAGCGCGGATACCGGTCACGTGTATTTGTATTACGGCGCGGATAACATGGATACTGTTCCGGATGTTATTTTTTCCGGCACGGTCCGTCCGCCGGGATATGGCGGCGGGGCGCTCAATTTTGGCGGTGCCACCGGGGCCGGCGATGTGAATCATGACGGCTTCGGCGATATTCTCATTTCCACAAGCGTTAACGCCAATCTCTATTTGGGAGCGGCTCAAATGGATAGAACAGTAGATGCTGAAATCTATGCCGGGGGAGGCGCGCAAACCGGTCCTTCCGTCTTTGCGGCCGGTGATTTGAATCATGATGGATTTGATGATTTCGGATTCGCCACTTATCAGGCCTACATTTGTTTTGGCAGCCCGGATATCGATGAAACTCCCGATTTGATTATCCCCAAGTGGAACGCTGACGGCATAGACATTGGTATGAGCGCCGCTTCCGCCGGAGATGTAAATGCGGATGGCTTTGACGATGTACTTTTCGGAATAAAAATCGCCGGAGCGACTGACTTTGGACAGGCCGGCCTCTTTTTCGGTTCCACAACAATGGATTCTCTTGTAGATGAAGTTATCGAGCCCGCGCAATCCTGGACGGAATTTGGCAGGCCCCTAACAGGCGGTGGTGACTTTAACGGCGATGGTTTTACGGATATACTGATTGGCGATGTCGGTAATATATCAAGTATCGACCAACATGATGAGGCGGGCAGCATCTCTCTTTATTATGGTGGGCAGTCCATCTCAAAGCAGGCCGATGCTGTTTTCAGCGGCATTGCCGACGCCGAAGGATTTGGTTCCGCCGTGGCCAATGCCGGGGATGTTAACAATGACGGTTACCCCGATTTCATTGTGGGAGCGGCCCAGCACTGGGAAGGTTATTATGCCGGACGTGCTTATCTTTTTTACGGTACGGAAACACCACACCGCACACCGGATTTAGTTTTCAGTTCCGTTACACCCTACAATGGCGATCCGATTTTCTTTGGCCAGGAAGTTGGCAGCGCAGGCGATGTGAACGGCGATGGCTTTGCGGATATTTTTATCCGTGAAAAATATAAAGTTTCGCTCTTTCTCGGCGGTGCCCCCATGGATACGCTTGCCGATATAATATTTAATATGCAGGTCAGTACGGATTTTAATTTTACCGCACTTGGCGATGTTAATAATGACGGCTATGACGACCTGCTGTATGGAAAGCCGTTTCAGGGTTCCGCCGGGGCGGCGGTGTTATTTCTGGGCGCGGCAAACCTGAGTGATGCTCAGGAAATTACAATGAATGGCGCTGCAGCCGGCGATGACTTTGGCAAGAAAATCGCTTCTGCCGGTGATATAAATAAGGATGGCTATGCGGATTTTGTAATTGCCGTCCCGGGTGATGACAGTTATGGGACTGACTTAGGTTCGGTTCAATTATTCTTAGGCAATACCAATCTTTCTGCCAGCCCTTCAATAGTGTTTCCCGGCTCAGCCGATAACCCTTTTAACTACGATTTTGGTTTTAATATCACCGCGGGAAACGATATAAATGGTGATGGCTACAATGATATCGCGGTTAGCAAAAGTTTGTATTCAATTACATCCCAGAGCTATGAAGGCAGAATATATATTTATTATGGCGGAACTTCCACGGATAACACGGTGGATGTTATTCTTACCGGCAGCGCGCCAAAGATGTATTTGGGATTACATCAATTAAAACTTATTCCCGATATCAATGGGGACGGCTTTGATGACATCTTAACCTCAGAGGGTAATTATACTTCCGGAGGCGAAGACCGTGAGAAAGCGGTTATTTTGTACGGCGGTACAACCATGGATTCGCAATCAGACATCACGTTATCCTATGATTCTGTAAATGGTGATTTTGATGTTTATTATGACGCTCAGGCACACAACGTACGTTTACTCGTGGGAGAAGGAACAAATGACGCCGCGGGTCCATCCATGGGCCGGGTATTCGTCCACTCAGGTACGGTTACCGGATTAAACGATACCCATAATAACAATCATCTAAACGGTTTTACTCTTTTTCAAAACTACCCCAATCCGTTTAACCCAACTACAGTTATCAGCTATCAGTTGTCAGCAGTTAGCAAGGTTAATTTAACTGTCTATAATATTTTGGGTCAAAAAATGGCCACACTAATTTCCAAACAACAACAAGTGGGACAGTATCAGGTTAGCTGGGATGCCATTGGTTTTGCCAGCGGTTTGTATTTCTATCACCTTAAGGCAGGTAAACAATCTCGAATTCGTAAGATGATGCTCTTAAGATAAATGAAAAATAAATTGGCACAAACTGAGTATCGAATTTATTAAACCCAATATTCAAGGCCCAAATAAAGGAGGGAGAGTATAGATACCAAGTCTTATTACTATAACGGCCTTCCCTTAATGGATTTGTAGCGGCCAATGATGCACATCGCTTTTTAAAAAGAAATTATTAATTGCACAACACAATCGGGGGATAGTTATGAAAAAATTATTCAATAATCGTATTGAATATCAAACTTCAAAAGAACATAAGTTCTACCAATTTACATTTTTATTTTTTTTAACATTATTCCTGTGTCTGGGAACCACTCATGCTCAGGAGACATTCGAAGTTATTGACCATAAAGATGATGGAATTGGAAGGGCCAATGAAACTGTTGTCGCTGCTGATGGGACTATTTTCCTGGCTAACCGGCAAGACGGTTTACGCGCTTATACATATGATGGAATTAGCCTTACAAACATAGCCCATATAGATAATGGTGGCGAGGCCATGGGATTAGAAATTATGGATGATGGCACTATTTTATTAGCAAACGGCCTTGATGGTTTGCGTGCTTACACATTCAACGGATCAGGCTTTACAAATGTCGCCCATATCGATAGTGGCGGTTCCGGTCAAAACATTGCAGTTGCCTCTGATGGTACCATTTTTCTAGCAAATGATGCTGATGGTCTGCGCGCCTTCACTTACGATGGATCATCCTTTGTATATAAGGCTCATATAAATGATGGGGGGAACGCAAAAAGTGTAGACGTTAGTCCTTCCGGAACAGTTTTCCTGGCAAATTATCAGGATGGATTACGGGCCTATACTTACAATGGAGAATACTTTACCGAAGCCGGGCACTTTGACGATGATGGTGTGGGTTGGGGTGTCACGGTTTCCACTGACAGTACTGTCTTTTTTGCAAATGGTCAGCCCGGGTTGTATGCACTTACCTACAATGGTTCATCTTTTACCAAAATGTCAGTGAAAGCATGGGGCTGGACTTATTCGGCAGATATCTCTCCTAACGGAACAATTTTTGTTGCAGACATTTACGGTATGGTTGCCTACACTTATAATTCGGAATCACATTATTTTGGCGATGCCGGTTTTACAAATGATGTTGGCGGAGTCAGGAGCGTTACTGTTCTTTCTGATAGTTTAATCTTGCAGGCAAGTAATGGTTTATACGCTTATAATTACGATGTGGAAGAGAATGTTTTTACGAATACAGCAGTTATTAATCAAGCCGGTGGCTCAGCAGAAGCGATTACGATGGGGAAAGATAATACGATTCTGCTGGGCAATGCTTTAAACGGCTTGCGTACCTACACTTTAAAAGATGGATCATTAATAAACGGTGCAAATTTAAATACGGGATTTAGGGTAGGTGATATTGGAACCACCTCCGATGAGACCGTGTTCCTTGGTTACCCTTTTGATGGTTTATGGGCCTATTCGCTTAATAACAGTATGTATGTTAGCAGCGGTCACTCTGATGGATATTTTTCTTCTGAAGAACTAACCGTTGGCTCAGATGGTGCAATTTTTATGGCAAATGGTTATTCGGGTTTAAGTGCGTTCACTTACGACGGTTCCTCGTTTACAACCCCGGTTAGTATTGATGAAGGTGGGATCGCAAGGGCTGTGGCTGTTGCGGAGAACGGAACCATATTTTTGGGAGATACTTATAATCTGTATGCCTATACCTTTGATGGCGTTTCTTTTACGAGTGCGGGAAAGATTACTTCTACTTTTGATACACGTGGTATTGCCATTGGGCCGGATGGTACAATCTTTGTCGCTCGTGGTTCCTTTGGTGTAACCGCATACACTTATCAAGATGGTGTATTTACATGGGCTGGCTCTGTCAGGGAAAATTTAAATTCTTTAGCCTGGGATATTGCCGTAGGTACGGATGGAACCGTATTTGTCGCCTATCACTCCTTAGGTTTGTTTGCTTATGCTTATGATGGCACTTCCTTTACTAAAATGGCATATATTAACAACAGCACCAATTCTTCCATCAGTACTTATGTAGATGTGGTGGTTGGCAATGATGGTACGATTTACGCAGCACAATCCGGTGATGGATTATATGCATATAACTATACAGGATACAATGCCGGTTATAATTCTCCGCCAACAGCATCCGATACAACCGTTTCTCTTGCTCCGGAAATCCATGTTTTTAGCTCAGCCGATTTTAATTACAGGGATGAAAGCGAGATGACCCGGATAAGAATTACCCGTGTTGAAGAGAGTGGTTTCTTGGAGTATAAGGAAAATAACGATTGGCAGGAGGTCGTCCCATATCAGGATATTGGCAAAGCAGATATTGATGCCGGGAATTTCCGATATAGATATGATGGATCAATCAGCAACGAAACAGATTTTCTGTTTCGGGTTCATGATGGAACTACATTCAGCCAATTTTCATATAAATTCACTTTTTTGATTTTAGATAACACCGGTGTAGAAGATCCTGTTAGTTTAATTCCGAAAAAATTTGAACTGGATCAAAACTATCCCAACCCTTTTAATCCAACAACAACTATCAATTATCAGCTCTCAGGCCTAAGCCAGGTTGAGTTGAGCGTCTATAATGTATTAGGACAAGAGGTAGCCACACTGGTATCGGGAAAGCAAATGGCCGGTCATTATCAGGTAAATTGGAATGCATCGGGAATCCCGAGCGGATTATATTTTTATAAACTTGAAACACCCGCATACACACAGGTGCGAAGTATGTTGTTAATCAAATA
>CAYWBI010000023.1:0-31260 GCA_964456445.1 uncultured Calditrichaceae bacterium | reverse complement strand
CTTCTGAATTTTCTTTGCTATCTAAGTATTTACCCACACAAAACCCAGTAGAGCCTTAACTTTTATTTACCTAAAGGACGAACGGGATGGAAAAGCTTTCAAAAGAGAATTAGGATATTAACCTTAAACAGGATTCAGAATCCATTTTTATATATCAGCGATAGGAATCTTTTAATTCCTTGATATGTGTCTTATAATATTTTTTGTAGGCCTCCGTGGGCGTTTCACAGAGATAAATCCTCGTTCCGTTTTCCCTGAAATATTTGTTGGCGATAATGGCCTTTAATTCCACTTTATTAAAAATCTGCGGCAAAAGGCTGTCCGGGTTTATCTCGTTGCCCTTGGGCGAGTGCACCCAGATCATATGATTTTTTGATAAGCTATCGGGTGCCCATAAGATAAAACTCGCGTTAAACACTATTGGCTGGGGGACGTCTGCTTTTTTTCCGTAAAACATAACCGCACCGGCTTGCCCATAGTTATAACAAAAAATATCCGTAGCGGCCTTCTCTGTCGGCTCCAGATTTAAATATATCCCGGCAACTTTTTGGCCGATTTCTTTCCAACCGGTCATATCCGCCATATCCTGTGGTATATCATGGTAAACGCCATCTTCCCAGCGGAAGGCGTTGGTACGTTCCGCCTTTTCAAATGAGCTTAAAGGAATACCATCAAACGACAGGGAAAAATATAGAGCGGTAAACATCGAGATTACCATAAAAGCAAAAACATACGTCAAATATTTTTTTATGTACTTTTCCGTAAAATATGCCCCAAATACAAAAAGCAGCGGATACAAACCCAGGGAATAATAGGGCTTGCCACTACCAAAGATCAGTAGAACAATCACAAATATATAGATGTATCCAAATATTCTGTACTGTCCTTCTTTCTTGTAAAAAAGTATAAGCAGAAGCGCCCCCATCCACAATACAAGCGCCTGGGAATTCATAAGCAATTGTTCGCTAAGAAAATCCCCTATATGCACATGTACCAACTGTGTTGCGCTTAATTCGGCCATATGCCTCAATACAGGCCAACTGTTTTGATACTGCCAGACCAGGTTGGGAAGAATGATGACAAACCCCAGGGCCAACGAAATCAGAAAATATTTTGACCGGTAGAGATATCGATATCTCGAAATTAACAAGGAGAAGGCAAAAGCTGTATAGAAAAAGACAATAGAATATTTATTTAAAAATGCCAGGCCAAAGGTAATGGCAATCCAAATCCAGATTTTTGGGTTGTTCCGTTTTATCATGATCAGGATAAGATAGCCGGCAAGCAACCAGTAAAAATGGTTAAAAGACACCGGTTGGAAAAGGGCGTTAACATGCAGGTATGCCGGAGAGAGGATATAGGCTAAACTAGCCAGTGCAATGGCCGTTTTCTTACCGCCGAGTTCTTTAACCGCCAAGCCGATAATTATTATATTAAGGCTTCCGATCAGGGCCGGAAAAAAACGCAGCCCAAACGTTGTGTTTCCAAAAATCCCCGTTGCAAACTTGCCAACAAGCGCGATCGATGGAGGCACGGCAAAAAACCCCCAGGCAAGATGCCTGCTTTGAGCATAGTAAAGATAGGCGTCCCGGTGCAGCTCAAAATTTGCAAATGTGGAAAAGTGGATGAGCAATTTTAAGGCGGCAAAAAACAGTATCAGTTGCCATTCGCCTGAAATTATCAAAGAGCGCCCATTTAGCTGTAATCTGTTTTTTATCATTTTATTTCGCCCCAAAATCAGGATATACGTCTATGGTTCCGGAAAGTTACGACCCACATAACAATGGGGCTTCATTTGCTAAAGCGTATAGTCAAAGCATGTTTAAGGTATCTGCCTTCAGGGTTGGCGCATCATATCCCACAATTCTACTCATCCGGCACGGCATATACCTGTGTTCCCACGGGTATGCAGTTTATAAAAGGTTCTTTATCCCCATCAATAAGGGAAGCAAATAAATTTTCCAATGTTTTATTTTGGCGGATCAGATGATAGCCATGCCAGTCGGTAGCGTCACGGACGTCGATATACAGCGCGTTAGCTGCCAGCGGTTCTAAGGAGCCATCCAGCCGTGTCAATTGCATGCCCAGCCGGGCCCGGTTTAAATACACCCTTACCGGTTTTAATACCGGATCATTTGCATCATAAAAGATAAAAATCTTTTTGGCGAAATTGATTTTTTCCACCCATCGGGCATGCCCGGCCAAATCGGTTTCAGGCGCCACAATAATCAGCGCATCCAGCATATCATTCGGCAGCCCCCCACGGTAATTTTCCATCATGCTGCGCAGCACGGCGGCTCCCATACTGTGGGTCATCATAATCTGACGTTTTTGTTTTAATAGCGGATTTGTCTTTAGCAAATCCGACCAGCGTTCCAATTCCTCTTGCAAATAACTGCCGGAGGCGTATGCATTATCGCGGGGGATGGTACGTATATTTATCCAGCCCGGCCACTTGAACAGCACTACATTGGCTGCATATTTTTTTATGATGTGCCTAAACGGATGGGTAAATTTTATCCGCCCGGGATAATCGCCCATGCCATGTACAAAAAATATAAAATATTTTTCTCGGGGCTGATAGAAGCCGATGGAGTCAAGGGCGTCATTAAAACGGGCCAGGGGAAATCGTTTTGTTTCAGAAAGATACAGCCCGAAATTTCCATCGATTAGCTGCATTTTTGTTTGCTGGTTTTGCAGCACATGCCGCCCGAGAAAATCATAAACGGAACATTGGATAAAAAAAAATGATAACAAGACGACAATGGACAAAATTTTCAATATACGAAACATGCGCGCTCCATTGAATTGTGTTAAGCCATGCTGAATTTTCTTTTACGGAAAAAATTCCACGGGGTTACAAAAAGTTTACATCTACAAAAGTCTGCACCGCTATTGATAAATGAACTTATGTTCATTAAATTTAGCTATAATAACGTGTATAAAAAATATTAAAGTCTGTGCGATGAAGAAAAAACCCTATCGGACCCGGCATATAGAGCTGCCGCCAAAGTTTACACATTTCAAACCACTTGGCGTCCCGCTTAGATTACTCGAAAAAATCGAAATGACCCTGGACGAGTTTGAGGCCATCCGGCTGGCGGATTACGAGAATATGGAACACCAGGAAGCTGCAAGGGCGATGCATATTTCCCGGCCTACATTTACGCGTCTTATAAAAAAAGCACGTCATAAAAGCGCACAGGCCATGGTTGATGGCCATGAACTGGCTATTGTAGGTGGTAATATCAAATTGGACAATGGCCTGCACCGATGTAAGAATTGCGGCAAATCGGCCCGGCATCTTATTCAAAAGACAAAATACCACTGTCCCGAATGCGGCTCAAACAACATGCAGGATTTAAGCGCTCCATTTTTATAGTGGAAAATGAAAAACAAGAAAATTCTGAAGGACAAATAAAAAACTAAGTTTTCCATACATATACAGAGGTGAAATCAAATGAAAATAGCTATAGCTTCCGATGATGGCACAACCATTGCCGCACATTTTGGCCGTACGAGGGGATTCTCCATCTATGCAATTGAAAACGGGGCCATTCAATACATCGGATACAGGAACAATACTTTTACGGGGCACGCCCGGGGGCTCGCCGGGCAATTGCACGATATAGACCGTCATGGACCGATCATCGCGGCACTGAAGGATTGTGATCTCGTTATCAGCCATGGCATGGGACGCCGAATTTATGATGACTTGCAAAGGGCAGGAATTGATGCATATATTGTCAACGAAACTGTGGTTGATACTGCGGCAAAGCTTTATTTTACTGATAACCTTAAAAATCATCCGCAGGCTGCATGCAACCATTCAGATGCATAAAACAGAATTTCCATCATTAAAGAAGGAGCGATCTTATGCAGGAAGTATTTGTAAATTGTAATGAGATGGAGTGGAGCCCCGCGGAAAATTACCCAAAGGGAACACTGATCAAAATCCTGCGGGACAATAACGGCAGGAAAACCGTCGTACTAAAATTTCCCGCCGGAACTGAACTAAAGGCCCATTCCCATACAGCCCTTGAGCAACATTATGTTTTAGACGGTCAATATGAAATCGAAGGCCGTATTTACGGTAAAGGGTGTTATCAGTTGATTCCGGCCGGTGATACGCATGGCCCATTTACAACAAGCCAGGGTGCAACCATACTTGTAATTTGGGACCCCCATCAATAAACAAACACCACTCTGTCCGGGATTGCGCGTTATACGTTCAATTCCCGGACAGAGACATTTAAATCTCTTTCAACAACAACGCAATGCATTTCCGGGATCAGCTGCCAGTCTTCGTCTCGTTGGGTCAGCTTTTCCGAAACGATCAAAACAGCGCCGTCCGGATTGCTTTGTCCTTCCATGCGACAAATCGTATCTTCGCAAAAAAAACGGTTGCCCCTGGAGACATAAAGTGTCGGTGATTCGATTTTTAAATTTGTATCATAACGGGTAGCAACCAGCCACTCGCCATTACTGATCACAAGGTTCAGATAAAAATATTTATCTATTCTCTTTACCTTAAAAATATCTTTTAGCTCCCTAATAGCCGCTCTTAAAGCACGCTGCACTTCTCCGGTTGTAAGCCGGCCATTCCACTGTTTGAGGTGCGTCAGGAACAAGGCGAAAAAATATTCGGAATCCGTTTCACCTTTTATCCAATTAAAAGAATTATCATCCAAACGATTGACCAATTCACGTTTTATGGTTACAAAATCTTCAATAACGCCATTATGCATCATCAGCAACTCACGGTAAGAAAAAGGATGACAATTGGCTTCGTTCACGGCCCCGCTACTTGCAGCACGCACATGTGCCAGCAAACACCCACTACGTACCCTTGGTGCCAGCGAACGCAAATTCAGATTATTCCAGGCCGGACGGATACTTTTAAAAACCGCAGGTTGCTCATCGACTTCCGGGAGGTACCAGCCTACGCCAAACCCGTCCCCATTTACGGGGTCATGTCTCTCCAGGGCATGGTAACTTTGATGGATAAGCGAATTATATGGTTTATACAAAAGCATGTCCATTTTGATCGGGTGGCCCCGATAGGCCAAAAGTCGGCACATTTGCTTTCCCCCTGGAAAGAGTTGATCTATAATAATCAGGTTAAAAATATATTATTTTAATTTTCTTAAATAGAACTTAAATAATTTATAATTTTTTACAAAAAAGCATTATGAAACACGGTGGACTATAACGATTTCCCCCTTCTCGGATATTAGAATTTACAAATTATGAAAACTTAAGAACCAGCCTGCCGGATTCTTCCCAAAGGGATAGAAAATAATCCATTATCACTCTATGAAACGAGTAAAAAATATCATAGATTATAGTCAGTCCGTTTTACATACCGGAGGGATACATCATGAAGAAAACACTAAAACAACTTTTTTCAGCTTTAGCAGAAAGTGAGCCGAATGCCGCTTTTCGGATTGTGTTTTGGGACGGTGAAAAACACGAATATGGCGAGGACGGCCCCGATTTTATTCTCTCCTTTAATACACAAAAATCGGCAAGAAAATTTATTACAGGCGGCGTGCTTGGCTTTGGGGAAGAATACATGGCAGGCAACATTTCCGTGCAGGGCGATTTTCATAAACTTACACAATTCGGCACCAATCCCAACATCAGCAAACTCAAATTTTCACCCTGGACAAAACTAAACATCTTCCTGCATTATTTGTCTTCGTTGGACACCACCCGTCAGGCACCCAAAAACATTGCCCGTCATTATGACCTGGGCAACAACTTTTTTCAATTATGGCTTGACAAAAGCATGACCTATTCCTGTGCTTATTTTCGCAGTGAAGACGATAACCTGGAATTGGCACAACAACAAAAATATGAACATATCTGCAGAAAGTTACAACTTAAAGAAGGTGAAAGCCTGATCGATATCGGCTGTGGTTGGGGGGGAATGCTTCTCTATGCAGCCAGACATTATCAGATAAAAGGCGTTGGTTGTACATTATCCCAGCAACAATACGAATATGCCACCGAACGTGTACGCAAAGATGGTCTTGAAGATCAGATAGAAATTAAGCTACAGGATTATCGGGAACTGACAGGTGAGTTTGATAAATTTGTGTCCATTGGTATGTTTGAACATGTAGGTAAAAAATTTATCCCGCAATTTGTGCAAAAAACACATCAGCTATTAAAACCCGGCGCCTTAGGCCTGCTTCATACCATCGGCAAAGAAAAGGCCACACCGGGCGACCCCTGGGCGATGCGTTATATTTTCCCCGGAGGCTATATTCCCATTCTGGATGAAATTGTACGGGCATTTGGAGAACATGGTTTAATCCCCAATGATATGGAAGATCTGCGTTTACATTATGCACGAACACTCGATGAATGGGGCAAAAGGTTCGAGAAGCATGTCGATAAAGTGGAAGCCCTTTTCGATGATTCGTTTGTGCGGATGTGGCGGATGTTCCTAATTGGCAGCGCCGCCGGTTTCCGCTTTGGCAATACGCGCCTGTATCAATTTATCTTTACAAACGGGCTGAACAATACCCTCCCTATAACCCGGGACCTTGTGTATGCTTAAAAAGAATCGTTCCGTATAAAATTGTCCCATGGTTTTTATTTAGGAGACTCCGGCCCTGTTTTTAGAAAGAGAAAGTGGCACTTTATATAGGTTGTTGGGTTAAGGACAAGGTATGTATGATTATTAATCGCTTCGAAAATGTTAGACCGTTTTCCGCGTTCGGGTTATCCTAAAAACCATTCGGCAGCCCATAACCCCATTCATCCCGTTTTACTTTGTCTTAAGAAATATCTTCCTATATTTGCTAAAACAACAGAAATTTCATAGACAGAGGAGGAAAATATTATGATACGTAAATTAATTTTAACCGCGCTTTTAACGCTTTTTTCCGTACAGCTTTATGCCGCGGAATTTAAGGCAGGGAATTTTTTTACCTTAGCCAAGGGCGATACGCTTACCAGTGATATCTTTTTTGGCGGTCGAACCGTATCGCTTAACGGTGTTGTGCAAAGTGATGCCCTGCTTGGCGCCGAAACATCCAGGATAGATGGTAAAATTCACGATGATTTGTTTGCCTGGTGCAAATCGATTTCCATGGATGGAGAAGTTGGCGATACATTTTTAGGTTTCGCAAAGGATATCCAAATTTCAGGCATCGTTCATGGTGACGTTGTTGCCTATGCCGGAGAAGTTCAGATTATGCCCGGAGCACGGATAGAGGGCAACTTGTATGTAGGAACAGGTTATCTTTCTATACAGGATGCATATATTGGTGGTAATATTCAGGGCGGCGCCCATAACCTGATTTTAAATGGTACATGTGCAGGATCAGTTGATTTGGAAGTATCCACAATTCAATTTGGGAAAAAATTTAAAGTGGGCAAGAATATTACAATTACTCTACATAGTGAGCCGGAGAACTCAATTGAAAACGCACCGGCCAACTTAGAATTGAAAATAGAACAGGAAAAGAAGTTTTATCAGAAGGGCCGGTTTTATTATTTTTTGTTCAGCGCATTTGTCATTGGTAGCCTGATTATTGGTATATTTCCGAAATTCTTCGATAACATGGTCAGCTTAGGCAAGGAAAGAATTGGTAAAAATCTATTGAGCGGAAGCGCGTTTTTAATAATCACCCCAATTGTTGCCAGCATTTTGCTTATAATTTTACCTCTCGGCCTGCTGATTTGGACCGGTTATTTAATCGTTCTTTATCTCAGTATTATATTTGCGGCATTTATTCTGGGCCAATTTTTAACAACACAAATTTTTAAAAATAAATCGGTAAACAGATACCTTGCATTTTTTATTGCTTTAATCCTGATCAGTTTATTGATAAAAATTCCCATAGTGGGCTTTGTATTTTGCTTATTGACAATTATACTGGGCGGTGGCACCTTTGTTTATTATTTATTTTTGGTAAAAAAGAATGACAAACCCGCCGTTGCTTAAAAAACTGATTGGCTGGGGAATCCTCATAATTTTTTTATGGGGATTCCTTCTTCTGTTGCCTGTTGGTCTGCGGATTCATGATTTCGGATTGCGCATTTTCCGGGCATTTATATATGCTACGGTTATAGGCAGCTCGCTCTACACGGTCCAATACTCGATCATTCCCCGGCTCAGGCTGTTTGCAATCAATATTCAATTGTTGCTCAAATTTACCATCTATGCATCCGCTATAACAATCAGCTACGGATTATTATCGGTTGCCGAATTCGCATTCTTTTCAAATAATATTCTTAATCATTTGTTTTCTGCCAACATTTTTTCATTGATTGCCCATTTTTTCTCTTCGCCAATAAGCGGACAGGATACACAACAATTGATACCGGATTGGGCAGTGGCCGTGTTCTTTTTTATGGCAACCCTTACCATTATGATTATAATAGTCAGTCTTGTCTTTAGTCTCATTGATACAAAGTGGCATCAATACGCAAGCGAGAAGCAATTGTCCGAGGCGCGCCTGCGTTTATTGGAAACCCAGCTAAAACCACATTTTCTTTTTAATACCCTCAACACCATTGTATCGGTTGTGCGTATCGATCCGCCGAAAGCCGAGACCCTTTTATTGGAACTGTCCGATTTTTTACGCTATAATTTTGACTTTGCAAATCGTCAGACAACCGCTATCGAGGATGAAATCCATTTTACCGAACTATATTTAGCTTTATTGCAAAGCCGTTTCGAAAATCTTGAATGGAAATGCCGGCTCGGACCGGAAGCCAGGGGAATGACCGTCCCCGTTCTGATTTTACAACCCCTGGTGGAAAATGCCGTTAAGCATGGTTGGCAAGACCCAGAAAAAAAATTACATATCACCATAGACGTGCTGCAAAAAAACCGTTCTTTGATTATTGAAATAATCGATAATGGCCGGGGTATGGACGCCATTGCCCTGCGCGGGATCCCCATACCCGGCCATGCAATGCATAATATTAATGAACGTTTAAGATTGTATTATGGTCCTGATCGCCAGTTGAGCATCCATTCGGCGGTCGGGAAAGGAACGAAAGTAACCATACGTTTACCGGGGGAATTAAAATGATCGGTTGTTTGATTGTGGAAGATGAACTTCCCGCCAGAAACAGACTTTTGGAACTAATTAATAACCGGAGCGAGCTACAGGTTGTGGGTATGGCAACAAATGGGCGCGAGGCCATACAGCTTATCGATTCCCTAAAACCGGAACTGCTTTTCCTGGATGTTCATCTGCCGGATATTTCCGGTTTGGACGTGCTGAAAGTTGTACACCACAAGCCGCATATCGTTTTTACCACCGCTTACGACCGCTATGCGGTTCAGGCATTTGAACACAATGCGCTTGATTATTTATTAAAGCCCTATTCAGCGGACCGATTTAGACTGAGTGTGGAGAAAATATTAAATCAGCGAAACGACCCACATCTCATAAAACCCGCATCAACTATAATTGACTTGCCGGAACAGAACGGCGCTTCGCGCCCATGGACATATCTTAAACGGATCCCGGCTAAGACGGCGGATAAAATTTATCTGCTTAATACAGAAAATATTGTATATTTTATAAGCAGGCAAAAAGTGGTGACGGTTCATCTGTCCAACGATTTTCATATTGTCAATTATACGCTTGATGAATTGCAAATGCGTTTAGACCCCGAACTGTTTTTCAGGATTCACCGCTCAACCATTGCAAACCTAAATTTTGTGCAAACGATTGAACCGCTCTTTGGCGGTACCTACCTGATGCATATGAAAGATAAACACCATACCGAGCTAAACGTAAGCAGAAATGCAGGAAGAAATATTCGGCAACGATTGGGCTGGTAAGTTAACCGGTATAAAAACAGGGGCATCCTGAAACATTAGATAGAAAATTTTATGTTGCCGAGAGCTGAATTCTAAAACTAAAAAAAGGAAAAAGATGAAACACGTTCTTTTAAAAATTGCAGGCAGCTTGGCCTCGCTGCTGGGAGTTATGTCGGTAATTGCCGGCTCGCGCGTCATGATTGGGTCATTTGACCCCGGTTATATAACTTTTCCATTGTTGATATCTTACAATATTATAATGGGGATCGTTTCTATCCCGGTTGGCCTTCTGATTTGGAGAAACCATAAATACGCCATTGGCTTTAGCATCTTTATCACCCTCAGCCATCTAGGCGTTCTTGTATCTCTGCTAACAGTTTTCAATTCCATCATTTCTGTGCAAAGTATTCATGCCATGATCTTTAGATCCACAACCTGGGTTTTATTGTTGCTATTATTAACCTGGATAAGATCAGACAAGAAGTTTTGAAATAAACTGGAATTATTTAAAAAGCGGATTTTTTTTCAGACTATCGTCTTCAACCCAGTCTTGATTTCAGTTTAGATGTAAATTAATATTACAAAATCGGACAGCAAATGCACGCATTACAGAAGGCATCGCAGATAAAAATCATCTTTTTCTGTTTTACACTCATATTCCTGCTTCAATGCAACCTGCTTACAAACAACAGCAAAACGCACGCGACAGAAGAAAGGCCACCCGGGCCGTTAGCAAGCGGATGTCCAAATACAACATATCCAGACTGGCAGACATCGCATTATGTATAGCCTTATCCCATTGGTGAAACGTATAGAATTGATTTGAGCAATTGCAGTGGTTCATATCATGCGCAGGGTTTGCCGGATGAATTTGCAATTGATTTTAATATGGAAATTGGAACAAAAATCACAGCTTCCCGGGCAGGGACCGCAGTCTTTATTGAAGAAAGCGGTTATGATGGGTCCGGTCCAAACAACCTTGTAGTGATTGATCACGGCGATGGCTCGTATGCAGAATACATGCACCTTACACATGAAGGGGCTGTTGTTAAAAAGGGGGACAAAGTTAAGCAAGGCGATCTGGTAGGCATAAGTGGATCAACCGGCTTAGCGGGATATCCCCACCTCCATTTTGTGGTGGCAAAGGGCAGTTGGCAATGGCCATACGAATCAATGCCCATAACATTTAGTAATGCGGTGGCCAATGAACACAGTTTAAAATCGGGTTTTAGCTATTTTGCTTATCCTTATTAAAATATCTTATTCAAATCATCCCATTTTTTTCAGGGCCTGCATCAAATGAGCATATTGTTTTTCGTCCAGGGCCTGGTCGGCGTCGCTTAGGGCGGTGGAAGGATTAAAATGCACCTCCACCATGATACCATCGGCGCCCACGGCACGGGCCGCCTTGGAAACCGGTTCGACCAAACTGCTAATACCGGTTGCATGGCTGGGATCGACAAAAACGGGCAGATGTGTTTGTTCCTTTAACAGCGGCACTGCGCTGATATCGAGTGTGTTGCGCGTGGCGGTTTCGAAGGTACGGATTCCCCGTTCGCAGAGGATAACATTGGGATTGCCGTTGGAAAGGATATATTCCGCGGATAGCAGCAGTTCCTTTACCGTGGCCATCATGCCCCGCTTTAGAAATACCGGCAAACGGGTTTTGCCCACCTCCTGCAACAGGACAAAGTTTTGCATATTGCGGGCGCCAATCTGAAATATATCTGTGTATCCACCGATCAGTTGCACATCTTCAGGTGCGATAACTTCGGTTATGATGGGCATATGGAATCGCTTGCCCGCTTCTTTTAACAGGATCAGCCCCTCTTCGCCCAGTCCCTGAAAAGAATATGGGCTGGTGCGCGGTTTAAAGGCGCCACCCCGTAAAATATGTGCGCCGTAGGTCGAGGCAATCTTGGCCGATTCGATCATCTGTTCCCGGCCTTCCACACTGCATGGCCCTGCTATAACGGTAAAGCTACCATCCCCAACTTGCCGGTTTGCTATTTTAATTACCGTTGGTCCCGGTTTGCGTTCCAGGCTGTACAACGGGGCCGATGGATTGCTTTTGGGCGCCTTTTCACCTGCGGTATGCGTAATAAAATCTTCATCCGGTTTAAAACGCGGGTAGGAACCAAGCACATGTAAAAAACCGGTTTTTTTACGGATTTCTTCATAAGCGGCCTGCATGTTTTCATCATGGGCATGGCCATCGATATCCACGAAAAAATTAAATTTCCAGGGCTCCGTCTTGTGAGGCCTGGAAGTCAACATTGTCATGTTCAGACCGTGTTCCTCCAAAATCCCCAAACATTGGTACAACATGCCCGGCTGGTCAAGCGTGTTAAAAACAGCGGTCACTTTCCAGGGCAACACCGCATCGCTTTCCAATTGGATATTTTCATTGGTGACCAGTACAAAACGGGTCTGATTGTGCGGATAATCTTCTATTTTATATTTCAGTGTATCCAACCCATATAGATCCGCTGCTTCCTTACCGGCGATGGCGGCAACATTTGATAGTTTCTTTTCCGCAATCATCTTGGCGCTGCCTGCCGTATCGTACGTTGGAATGATTTCCGTCTCGGGATAACCGCGTAAAAAAACTTCGCATTGGGCAATGGCCGCCGGATGGGAATAAATGGTTTTTATGTCTTCCTTTTTAGCCCCCGGATAGACAATCAGCGCATGATGAATGGGGATAATGACCTCGCGGGTTATGGTCAGTTTGTTTTCCAGAAGAAGGTCATACGTGTGTGTAATATTTCCGATGATCGAATTGTCGATCGGCAACAACCCAAAATCAATGCTGTTCTTTTTCATGGCGTCCACAACCGCATAAGATGTGCGAAAGGCCATGGCATTTACATCGCGTCCATTGAACAACTTTTTAATTGCTTTTTCGGAGTAAGCGCCCTTTTCACCTTGATAACCTACCTTTAACCCTGCACGTTCCATAACCTATCCTTCGTGTCTTTATCGATTTATTTCCATCCAGGCCAAAGCCGCCGCACCAAGCACCGCCGGATTATTATCCATCCCCGATGGCAATATTTTTATCTGACCCTTGAAATTTTCGATCAGGTGCATTTCCATATACTTTTTTGTTTGTTCAAATAAAAGTTCCGATGCATTTGCCAAACCACCACAAAAAATAAAGGCCTCGGGTGCGGTAAGCATGGCAACATTGGCACAACTGACGCCAAGCAGATGGGCCGTATATTCAAAGGCTTCCAATGCAATGGGGTCACCTTCCAGCGCATAGTTATAAACCAATTTGGAGGTGATTGCGTCATAAGGAACCGAACGCAATTTGCTTGCAGTTATACGTTTGCCCATTAATTCCGCTACCGTACGTACCAGCCCGGTTGCGGAAACATATCCTTCCAAACAACCGCGTTTACCACAAGCACATTTCCGTCCATGAAAATCGATGCACATGTGCCCCATTTCCCCGGCAAACCCATTTGAGCCATAAAGCAATTCACCGTCCACTATCACACCACTTCCAAGACCGGTACCTAAAGTTACCACAATAAAATTTTTATAATCCTTGCCGGCCCCAAACAGAAGCTCGCCAAGCGCGCTTGCATTGGCGTCGTTGGTTATCCAGGCAGGCACATAAAATTGATCCTTGAGAATTTTGACCAGGTCTATCGTACCCCAACCAAGGTTCGGCGGATGCTCCACCTTGCCGCTATAAAAATTGGCATTGGGCGCCCCAACGCCAACCGCAAGCAATTTTCCTTTTTCAATTTGAAAAACATCTTTTTTTATTTCAGTTGCAACCCGCTTAAATAAATCTACCGCTGTTCTTTCGGCATGGGTTGGTATGCTGGCCTCCGCAAAGATTTTTCCATCTTTACTGACCAAGCCAAAAACAGTATTTGTTCCACCAACATCTATTGCTAAAATATAATCGTTCATAGGCCTCTTATCGGCTGGTTTGGGTTAAAATATTTGTGTTCTCATTTTTGTGCTTCAACAAATCAATGCGGATAACAGAAAACTTCCACACTGTTTTAAAGGTTTAAACAGTTTACTGACAAGATTTAATATAGGATTTTTTACTATTTAATGAAAATGACCCGTTGGAAATGGGCATCAAAAAGCATATTTATTTTTAAGCAAATCAATTGTGGCAGGGCTTATGTTAGAATGAGGCAAATCTTTTGCAGCAAACCAATGAATCTTCAACGCATCGTCCCCGGGCTGTGGCTTTCCGCCAACGATGGTTGCCTCATAATCGATTATCACATAATGCCGCGTCACCAAACCGGCAGATGAGCGCTCGATCAAATCAAAGACATGGGCAAGGGGGCCGATATCTATATCCAAACCGGTTTCTTCACGGATTTCCCTTTTCAATGCCTGGTGTAATGTTTCACCCGGCTCAACCCTGCCGCCGGGTATCGCCCATTGGCCCCGCGCTGGTGCATGGGCCCGTTTGACCAATAATACTTTATGATCATCAATAATGACCGCACCAACAGCGACAACCGGAACTATAGCCATCATTTTTTTTCCGTTTGATTTGATTGAGCTAATTTGCCCGTCCCCGATAGCGCTGACGGCGTTTTTTAAGCGAATTAATCCGAAACAAATATTCAGATGAAACCTGTGCCACTATATGTCGGTAGAAACCATAAAGTAAAAATGACACCAGAGGATGTGGCGTGGTCTCCTTGCGGATAAGTCTGCGGATTTTCTTTTGAATCCTTTGTTCTTCACTTTGTTTCATCTGCTCCCTATTAAGCAAAGGTAAAAAAAGTTTTATCAGTGATTTCCCGGCGTAACGCTTTAGCGCCGGGCCGACCGGATATTTTTTCAAACTATCAAAATTAAACTGATCGGATTTTAGAATTGAATTAATCGACGCCAATTCAATGCCTTCTTTTGCGACAAGCCAGCGGGCTGCACGATAAATATTCCTTCGGTCCGACCAAAAGGACAGCGGCACCTTGCCCAATTCCCAGGGTTCGAACTGCCCCGGATAGGCAGCGGATATCGCCTTATAAATATTGCGGGAATATTTCGTTTGAAAAACGGTTGCCAACCCGGCCTTACCAAAAACCGAACGGTTTAGCTCTCCATTTTTATAAAGCACAGGCAAGTCTTCGGGTTGCCAGTTTTTTTGCTGCAACATGGTACGAATGGCCCGCGCTGCATTTTCATCTGTCCAATAGGTGATGGGCACATTGCCCAGTTGCCACGGTTCCATTTGCGGGTAAGCTGCCCGAAGCGCTTTGGATACGGAGTTATAAAAAGTGATGAACATATATGACAAACCATTCTCCGCAAAATCCTTACGTCCGGGCATGTGCTTTTTTATATCCGAAATTTCCAGCGCCAGTTTGTCTTCTACCAGCCAGCGTATTGCGTTTATCCGATGATCCTCCATCCGCCAATAATTATTTTCAATCCTGCTTTGCATCCAGGGCATAATACTTTTAGGATAGGCATTATACAACACCCGGTTCATTGAATAATTAAAAAGGCGATAAATGCCCTGAATTTTATAGCGGATAAAAAAGGAGCTATCTTCCTGGGCCAATATATTCTCTGGACCTCTTTTTAAATATGTATCCAATAAATAACGGATAATTTCCCCTGCCCGTCTTTTTGCATCAAAACGAAAAAAATTTGCTGGAAAAGAACGTTCGATTCCTGCCAGGATATTTTTATAGCAATGAATGACTTCTGAATTTTTTAGCCGGACATCCGGATGGCTCAGGGAAGTAAAATGCAAATTACCCTGTGGAAACAATATTTGTATATTTTTAATATTTTCAACAATTTTTTGAATATCCGACAACGATAGCCCACCCGGGGCACGTGCAAATATCCAGCGTGTCAGACGCAGCCCCTCGTGTTCCCGATGCAAAATATACTTTTTAAGATAGGCCATCGAATCATCGGCAAGATGATCATGCAAGATTGCCAGGATATCAGCCTGCTTTGCTGTCTGTTGATCATCATTCTCTTTATCTTCTGTTGATGTGATGAGTTGATCAAACAAAGCTGTGCTATTATCGATAGAAACAAAACGGCGTTTGTCCACATCGGCGAACAACTCCTTTTTTACTTCGCGGAGAGCGGATAATAACAGAGGCTTATAAACTGCTTCATCGTAGGCCGAGGACTGGATGAGCCTGATGACCCTGCTATCTGCCAAAGCAGATTGGGCAAGGTTTTCTTTCAGCGCCTGCTGTGCATCCACATCATAACCACGCATTAAAAACTCTTTCTTTACAAGTTGTGAAGAAAGGGCCAGCGCCTTGATGTAATTGAAGTTTACCTGCTTGGCGGAATGCGTCATAATTTTGTTTTCTTCCCGATAAATATAACGATGGCTTCAATCGATGCTAAATTTTAGTATCGATAAAAAATGGTTAATTTCCAAAAAAACCAAAAGGTAAATAGTGGAGGAAAACACTAACATAGAGTACCAGAAGAAGTCACAGAGCAACACAGAGAAATTTCTTTTTTTAAGAACAACATGGGCGGCATACACACGACTGTAATTTTTTAAATCGGCCGGTCCCTTTTTGCTGATTGCTGGGGTACAAGCGAGGAAAACATTTACACAACATAATGTAAAAATTTCCAGCGCAATAGAGTGAAATACCTGATACTAAGAAAGGGATTATGTAATCCGATGAATTTTGAGAAGTTACTTTTTAATCCTTGCGGGCTGATTAATAAAAATGAGCGTTGAAAATTCAACGCTCATATCTTTTTGTTGCTTAAACTACCGCCTATACATCCAGTAACATGCGTACCGGATCCTCCAGCAATTCCTTGACCCGTTTTAAAAAGGTCACAGATTCCTTACCATCGATTACACGATGATCATAAGACAGGGCCACATACATCATTGGGCGGATAGTCACCTCGCCATTAATCACCACGGGACGGTCGTTGATGGCATGCATGCCAAGGATAGCCGATTGCGGACTGTTAATAATGGGTGTGGACATCATAGAGCCAAATACACCGCCATTTGTGATGGAAAAAGTCCCGCCGCTCATCTCGTCAATACTTAGTTTGCCATCCCGTGCCCGTAGGGCCAAACGCAACACTTCCTTCTCGATATCGGCCAGGCTTAAGGATTCCGCATTGCGGACAATGGGGACTACCAGACCTTTTTCCGTAGAAACGGCGATGCCTATGTCGGCAAAATCATGATAGATCAGTTCATTGCCGTCGATCATGGCATTGACGCCCGGTACCTCTGCAAGTGCAATTGTGCAGGCCTTTGTAAAAAAAGACATAAATCCCAGACCGATTTCATGCTTTTCCTTAAACATATCCTTATAGCCTGAGCGAATTTGTTTCACTCGTGACAGATCAATTTCATTAAAAGTGGTCAACATAGCCGTGCCATGTTTTGATACCAATAATCGCCGGGCAATGGTTTTGCGCAAGGTGCTCATCCTTACCCTCCGCTCGTCCCGGTTAAATGGCTCCGCTGCGATCGTGCCCGTTTTTGCCGGCGCCGGTTTAACCGCGGGCTTCTTTTTAGCGGAGATTGCCTTTAGCGCATCGTCCTTCATCACCCTGCCCCCTGCGCCACTGCCGGATATTTCTTTTGAAGATATCCCGGCATCAACTAAAATATTTGCGGCAACGGGGGTCACTTTTTTTGTCTCTGCTACTTTTTCTTCAGCCGGTGCGTCTTGCGCCTGGCTTTTCTCATCTGTTTTTGAAGCCTCATCGCTTTTGCTTTTTCCACCCTGGGCTTCCGTATCAATAAATCCGATGGTTGCGCCAATTTGCAGTGTATCCCCCTCGTTGGCCTTGTGGGACAAGGTTCCACTTTTTTCGGCAGTTACCTCAACGGTGGCCTTCTCCGATTCAACTTCACAGATAACATCATCTTCTTCAACAAAAGCGCCGTTTTCCACCAACCAGGCGCCCATAGTGGCCTCGGTGATGGATTCCCCGATAGCCGGGACAATTACATCAACTTTCATGCGCGGTTTCCCTTCTTTTCACACAAATTAAATTCGTTTTGCGAATGCTTTTTCTACAATTTCTTTTTGTTCCAATACATGTTGCTTGTGGAAGCCGGTTGCCGGCGCCGAATTTTCTTGACGGGCAATACCGGTTATCGGCTGACCAAACCAGTTACGGTAAAATGGCCAGGCGCCATAATTCTCGGGCTCTTCCTGTACCCAGTAATATTCAACGGCGTTTTTATAAGCCTTAAGCTGTTGAGCGATTTCTTCCGCCGGATAGGGATATAATTGTTCAACACGGATGATGGCAACATCATCCCTTGTTTTCAGATCACGGTAATCATCCAGGTCATAATACACCTTACCCGTACAGAACAGCAAGCGCTTTACTTTACCCGGTACAGTTTTGCTATCACGAATCACCGGTTCAAACTTACCAGACGCAAGTTCATCCAGTGTACTTATACAACGTGGATGGCGCAAAAGACTTTTGGGTGTAAAGACAATCAAAGGCGCCCGGAATGGATACTTTACCTGAGAACGCATCAAATGGTAAAAACTTGCCGGTGTGCTCGGCACGGTTACCCGCCAATTGTTTTGTGCGGATAATTGTAAAAAACGTTCGATACGCGCATTGGAATGTTCCGGCCCCATGCCCTCATATCCGTGTGGAAGAAAGAGCACCAATCCATTTGTCCTCTGCCATTTGGCTTCGCCTGACGAAAGGAACTGATCGACCAGTATTTGGGCCCCGTTATAAAAATCGCCAAATTGTGCTTCCCAAATGGTAAGCCCGTTTGGCATGGCGCAGGCATAACCATATTCAAAAGACATCTCGCCATACTCGGACAATAAGCTGTTAAATATTTTGCAACTTGCCTGTTCCTTGTCCACATGGTTTAAGGGGAGATAAAGTTCTTCTGTTTTTTCATCGCGAATAACGGCATGTCTATGTGAGAAGGTGCCCCGTTCGGAATCCTGTCCGCTCAAGCGTATCGGCGTTTTTTCATATACGATTGAGGCATAAGCTAAAAACTCGGCACAGGCCCAATCCAGCGCTCGTCCGTCCAACAAACGTTCCATCCGGTCCGAATAAAGTTTTCTGATTTTATTAAAAAGATTAAAATTTTCAGGTAAGGCAAAAATCCGCTTGCCAATATCCAGCAAAGTCCCTTTGGCCATTGTCGTGTCCGGGATGGGCCAAAACGAATGTCCGTCTTCCCGGCGTTTCAGATCACACGGTTCCACATGATCATCATCGGCATACATATGATATTCCACCTTATCCGAACGGACCATATCCAGTTTATCCTGCAACTGGCTTTTAAATTCTTTTTCCATTTCCCGTGCAATGGTTTTTTCCATACTGCCCGCTTCCAATAGTTTTTTATTATAGATCTCACGCGGGTCCGGATGGTTTGCTATTGTTTTATATAATTTTGGTTGTGTAAAACGGGGCTCATCGCCTTCGTTATGCCCATAACGCCGATATCCCAGCATATCGATAAAAACATCGGTATGAAATTTTTGCCGATATTCAAGCGCCAACTTCATTGTTCTTACAACCGCTTCGGCGTCATCGGCATTTACATGAAAAACCGGCGACAAGGTTACTTTGGCCACATCCGTACAATAGGTGCTGGAACGTGCCTGAAGATAGTTGGTGGTAAAACCGATTTGGTTATTTATCACAATATGTATGCTGCCCCCGGTACGAAAACCCTTCAACAGGGACATCTGTATCATTTCATAAACCACCCCCTGAGCAGCGATGGCAGCATCGCCGTGGATAATAATGGGAGCAATTTTATTTTCATCACCCCGGTACATTTGATCCAACTTGGATTTTACCATCCCGGTGGCCACGGGCCCGGCGGCTTCCAAATGAGATGGATTTGGGGCAACGGAAATAGTAAAACGTTTACCAAGCTGGGTTTTCAGCACACTGTTATAACCCAGATGATATTTTACATCTCCGGAAAAAACCGCGTCCGCATACTCTTCCCCTTCAAATTCGCTAAAAATATCCTCATAGCGTTTATGCAGAATGTTCGCCAAAATATTTAATCGTCCCCGATGGGCAGTGCCAATAACGATTTCTTCCAATCCCAATTCACTGCCATATTCCACAACCGTATCCAACGCGGGGATAAGCGTTTCACCGCCCTGAAGCGAAAAACGTTTTTGACCGACATACTTGGTATGCAGGAATTTTTCAAACACAACCGCTTCATTAAGCTTACTTAGAATACGTCGTTTTTCGTCATGCGAACAATTCGGGCGGTTGCGGTTTTCTTCGATGCGTTTTTTTAACCATTCGTGCTTTTCCGGTACGCGGATAAACATATACTCAGCCCCTATGGACGAACAATAGGTTTCTTCAAGAAAATTATGGATATCGCGCAATGATGCCGGTCCGATCCCTACTTCTGTACCGGCATGAAACACCGTATCCAAATCCTTTTCGGACAAATGAAAATTTTCAATGGCGAGTGTTGGCCTATACGGACGTCGCATACGCACCGGATTTGTTTTGGTAAACAAATGGCCACGAAAGCGATAGGCATCAATCAGCCGGAAGACAGCAAGCTCCTTTAATGCCATCTTTGCCGGGATGGCATCCCCATCCGCTAATTCCGCAACACCGTTCTGTCCAAGATCATATCCTTCAAAAAACTTACGCCAACTCTCTTCTACTTTTTCCGGCGCGTCCTTATATTGGCGGTACATTTGGTCAATATATGCCGGATGGGCGTTATTTATATAGGAATAACTATCCATTTAATTTTAATCCTTCTTAAATTTGGGTCATTTATTAATCGGTAAGACCGGTCTTCCGCTTAGTGGGGCAGGTAAAAATATTATCTTGTATATATTGCATCAATTATAGCTTCAACGTTTTGTTTTATCGGCCTTACTTTAATTAATGCGCTGAATATACTGTAATTCTGGTATTTAATAAAAATCATTTTCTATAACGAAAAAGACACAGGATGGCTTCGGGCGACAAAAAAAGCGTGATTCTTTATAAGTAAAAAGATTATTTTAAGATTTCAGAATATCAATTGTCCGGCTGTTGAATTCCTGAAAGTGTAAAAACCTTGTCATCCCGCCCCAATTGGTATTTGATCCATTTGAAATAATGAAGCTGCAATTGATAGATCAATGCGCCGAACAATCCACAAAAATATATGAGGAAGCCTGTGGTGACCGATGCCCGGAAACCGGGATGAAGGCCATGAATACCAATCAGGAATATGGCGTTTATCATTAGGATCATACTCAGACGGAAAAGGGTCAAGTTTGAACGATTAAGGATTTGGGCCGCCATATAACCGATAAGAGTTGAAGCGGTCAGAATTTCCAAATGGCGAAATATTGCCGTGAGCGAATTGGATACATTTACATAATCCGGCAAATAAACAAGCTTAAAGCTGTCCCCCGGAAGCACAAATGATCCATAAGCAGAACGGATAAGATATATCACAAACAGAGGTGCAATCTGCCACAAAGCCCGGTGCTCAAAACGCTGACCTCCCGGCGCCCTTTTTCTGGCCAGATAATAAACACTAAAAAGGATCAACCAGTACACGGCAAATAAACTTAACATTCTTACGGGGAATATCAGGCTTGCTGGGAGACCGGCCAGCATATACCAACCGCTGCCAAACATCCAAAATCGTCCAAAAGAAAAATGGTTGCGCAACGGTTTATAATAGATAAATATTTGCAGTTGAAGAAGGCCGCCTATGGTCAGGAGCAGAAAAAGCAACCATAAACGGTTCAACTCGTTTCCATTGGCCATCGTGTCAATCCAGCAAAGCGGAATAAGCAGCAATAATAAATTGGCCAGGGGGATTTCCAGCGCCAAGCCTAAGCGGTTGGCCATGGCAGAATGCCGGAACAACCGGTGTATGGCCCCTCCGGCAAGGGCGCCTAAGGTATTTTCCATAACATCGGCTACACTGGGATACCTTCCCGGTATATACGCCTGGTTAAGCTCGATCAGGCCACTCATAAAAAGTCCGGCCGCAATAACGGGCACTAACCATCTTTTTTGAGAAGCATCGCGCATAGCAACAAAGGTATATCCAAGTGGTAAAAAGAAAAGAATGTTCTCGATAGCTTCTTTCCATCTAAAATATGTCGGTACGGAAAAATGTGCAGGTAAAACGTAACGGAAAGGGGACAATGTAATAAGCAGGGTTATCAAAAGCATAAAAGCGAACATTGCCCCATTGAGCAAAAACGGATTCACGTTATCTTCTTCTTCCCGGATATGTTTTGTAGAATTTAATCGCATGATACACTTATATTCGCCCGATGGATGCCAAGCCTGATGTTTTGACTGGATCTGTCCAAAATCCGCTGATCATTAGCAGGGGTGCCTCCATGGAAATGGGGAATCCGATTATCGGAATTTACAATTATCCGATATCATCCATTGCAAAACCCGTAGCAATTTCTTACACTTGCGCTTTGCATTACAAAGGAGGTTACGTGCAATTATCAAAAAATACCGAACTTATAAAGGAATACAGCCTTATCATACTCGGCGGGGCGTTGATGGGCTTTGCCATTGCAGTTTTTTTAGTCGATACACGGGTTGTTCCGGGGGGTGTTTCGGCAATTGCCATGACGCTTCACTATGTTAGCAATGAAGCCATACCCGTGGGCGCCGCCTTATGGGTGATGAATATCCCGCTCTTTATCTGGGGTGTTCGTGAACTCGGTTTAACCTTTGCGTACCGGACGGTCACAGGATTTACGGTAAGTGCTTTTTCTATTGATTTGTTTCATGGTGATATTCCGGGTTTGAAACAATTTGCACTGAATAAAAGCTCAACGGTTTTGGACCTGGCAAAAAACGATTTTCTTTTTCTTATCATAATTGGCGCGGTTTTTCTGGGAGTGGGTATGGCATTCGTATTAAAAAACAAGGGAACAACCGGAGGTGCGGACGTTATTGCGGCAATCCTGCAAAAACGCTATGCGTTCCGTCCGGGCAACAGTATCATGTTGATGAACACGGTTATCATTATCAGTGCAACCATAATCATATCCATAAAAAACTTGTCCCCCGACCGGCCGCCCATCTCATTGGCCTTTTATGCATTTTTAATAACCTTTATTATTTCACGAATTGTGGATATTATTTTGGATGGGTTCGATTATGCCCGTTCCGCGCTCATCATTTCCGAAAAACATGACGATATATCCGAGGCGATCATACAAAAATTGAGCCGGGGAGCAACGGCATTAAAAGGACGGGGCCTGTATCTTAATATTGATCGTGACTTATTGATGACCATCATTACAAGGAAGGAACTGCCCATATTAAAGGATTTGGTGAAATCTATCGATCCCAATGCTTTTATTATTATCAGTACCGTTCATGAAGTGCTGGGGATGGGGTTTAAGAGGCGCAATTAGATTCTTGCCTCCGAAACCCGAAAACTGTCTTTCATCAGAGAGTGACGCATAAAATATTTTTTCCATTCAGGAAAATTTAAAGGAACATGTGGTAGATGAAACACAGACATGGATTTAAAAATTGTTATTAATCAATACTAAATCATCATAAGTGTCCGGTTAAAATTGCATGAACGACATTCAAGAAAAAAGAACATTACTTTTTGTCTGGCCAAAGCTTGTCCGCGCGTAGGCGGGGAAGTAACAAAAAGCCCAGGTTCGTCGGTAGCCGAATCCGCCTACCGGCGTGACGAAATTTAACTCGTCCCGAGTTCTCGGGACTCAAACAGAAATTTCGCCATAAGCCAAGCTTGTTTCAAGTCCAACTATTTTAGTTCCGGCGTTTGGCTTTGACATCAAAGGGCTTGGTTTTAATATTTGACATTTTAACCGGACATTAATGCTGAATCATGTTAATACATGGTAAATATTTTCTGTTAGTCCGTTAGAAAATAAAATTGAAAAATCTGTTTGGGCAACACATTTGTTGGATTTAAAAGTAAAAAACCATGAAAAAAAAACTCAGTTTGCCATTACATGTCCTTAGTAGCCTTTCTACCGCCTTTATCGCCTTTATTCTTCCGCTGCAATTGGTTTTACCGGTCAATCATAAATGGGTAATTTATATTTACAGCGGGACTTCTGTCGTGTTATTGCTGGATTTTATAAATAACCTGCTGCATTATAACGAGAAAAAAAAGCTTAACCCCCCGGCAGATATATTTGGAAATGCAGATAACCCTTTTTATTTGATTATCGATTTTATCGGTGCAATACCCTTTGGGTTACTGGCAATTTCCCCTTTATATGGAATTATTCAGTTGGTTAAAATTATCCGCATTGCACAATATCAACGTATTTGGAACAGACGTGCTTTGCGTTTTGCAGATTATCAGAAATTGGGTTTTTTTGCATTTTGGATATTGATCATAACACATTGGATGGCCTGTGGCTGGCTTGGTCTGCATCCATATCCCGGTGTGATCGACAGTTTGACCTTATATGTAAAATCGCTCTACTGGTGCGTGGTTACCCTAACCACCGTTGGCTATGGCGATATTGTGCCCACGGGAAATGGTGAAACTATATACTCGATGATGGTTATGATGTTTGGCGTTGGTATTTACGGTTACGTGATCGGTAATATCGCCAATATCCTGGCCACACGCGACCCCGCCAAGTTGGCTTATCAGAAAAACATGGATCAGCTTAAGGCCTTTATCCGCTATCGCGAATTACCCTTAAATCTTCAAACTCAAATAAGGGATTATTATGCCTATCTGTTTCAGAAAAGACTGGGGCCGGATGAAACAAATTTTCTACAAAAATTGCCGGTAAGCCTGAAACATAAAGTTGAGCTTTATTTAAAAAGACAGATCATTGATAAGATTCCGCTGTTTCGGGAAACAAGCGAAGCCTTCAAAGACGCCATCGCCTTTAAGCTGCGCCCATTGGTGCTGACGCCCGGGGAATTTATTATCCGACAGGGCGACGAGGGCAATGAAATGTACCTGATTATTAAAGGTCATTTACATGTCTTCCGTGACGATTCTCCGGAGCGGATTTACAAGCTTTCGAACGGCGATTTTTTTGGGGAGATTGCACTGGTAAAAGACGCACCCCGCAACGCAAATGTACAGGCTGTATCCTACGTGGATTTGTATGTGTTGGAACGGTCAACTTTTGAGTTTGTGTTAACCCAGCACCCCGATGTTGCAAAACGCATCCGGGAAACCGCGGCCAAAAGAACACAGGGTTAAACCAAATCGTGAGAGGTATATATGAGTTCACTCTAAAAAGCCCTAAAGAGCTTAATGATGAGAGGGACAACTTCTTTTCCCCGCCATAAATGGCAGGGTTAGTCAGATGTTTTTAATAAAGTTACATACTTTGACTAACCCCATCCTTTAGGATGGGGAAAACACGACCCACCCCTAATTTGGGGCTTTAGCCCCCTTTTTAGACCAGACTCATATATAAAAAAATAGAATACATTTTCTAAAAAGGTGCGTGAAAAAACAATACACGGATCAAAAAATTTAAGCACATGGCAGCAAGCATCTTCGTTGAATAATGGTCATTGACGAAACCTGCATGGGCTATTTCTTCTTTTTTGGCGGCACCTTGGGACATGAAGCGCAGCTTCCGTCACCGGTTGAGGTGAATTGACGTATGAATGAACGAGCGGCAAAAAAGGCCGCGACAAGCACCAGTACGTAAACGATTCCTTCCTGTAAGCTCATATTACCCCCAACCCAGTAATTGACCGCCCTGAAAAACGATCAGTGAAAAAATATAAGCCAGCCCCGTCATATACACAATCATGATCAAAGGCCAGCGCCAACTGTTGGTTTCCCGTTTTACTATTGCCACGGTGGCCATACACTGACAGGCGAGCACATAATATATTAAAAGGGAAATGGCCGTCAGCAAAGTATAAACCGGCTTTCCGCTTATCGGGTCCCGGTCATTTCGAATGGCTGTACTCAAATTTACCGCTTGTGTCTCGCCGTCTTCCAAATTGTAAATAGTGGCAAGAGTGCTTACCATGACTTCACGCGCAGCGAAAGAAGTTATTAAACCAATACCGATTTTCCAGTCAAAACCAAGGGGTTTGATAAGCGGCTCAATGGTTTTGCCAAATTTTCCCGCATAACTATTTTCAATTTTTTGTGCGGAGGATAGATACAACCCAGCTGACACATCCTGCTGTGGAAAAGACGCTAAAAACCATAAAACAATTGAAATGGCCAGGATAATTCGACCGGCGTCGCTGATAAAAACCTTTGAACGTGTCCACATTTGCAATGACGTCCACTTAATATTAGGTAAGCGGTAAGCGGGCAATTCCATGATAAATGAGGCCGCATTCGGTTTCGCCTTTAAGACTTTTTTGTAGATCAAGGCCGTAAGCCCGGCAATTATAATCCCCAACAGGTAAAGCCCTAATAATGTCAAAGATTGTATCGAGATAAAACCAAGAACTTTTTTATCCGGTATAAATGTACCAATCAGCAATATGTAAACCGGCAGACGGGCGCTGCAGCTCATAAACGGTGCAATCATAATCGTGACCAGCCGGTCCCGCCAGTCACGGATAGTCCTGGTAGCCATAATGCCCGGTACGGCACAGGCAAATGAAGACAACAAGGGAATAACCGAGCGCCCGGATAGTCCCATACTGCGCATCACCCGGTCCATCATAAATGCCACACGGGCCATGTACCCCGTGTCTTCCAGAATGCCAAGGAAGAAAAACAAAAACAATATCTGTGGTAAAAACACAAGAACCGATCCAACACCCGCAATAACGCCATCGACCAATAGGCTACGTAACATTCCTGATTGCATATTATTTGCAAGAAGACTTCCCAGGGCATCCATAAAGTCCTGGATTAGGTTCATGGGATACTGTGCCCAGGTAAATATCGCCTGAAAAATAAATGCAAACAGCAAAACAAAAATTATGGGCCCGAGAATACGTTGGGTTAATATTGCATCAATTTTATCACTATAATCCGATTGGGTCACAGGCTTAACTGTCACCGATGATTTTACAAGCGTATCGATCCAATCATATCGCAGGCGGGTTTCCATCATCTGCCAGCGATAACCGTCTTTAGTCAATGCGCTTCGCGCCCGGAAAATTAAATCCTTTAAATTTTTTCGCTCCTCGGGGTCTGTTACAACTTCGCTGGCATAATCAAGGGCAACATCGCTTGAAATAAGTCTCAAGGCCAGTACCTTGCTTTCATTAAGAGTAAATTTCCCACTACGAACCAGCAAATCGTTAATTGCCTGCAGATGCCCGGAAATGATTGGTTCAACTTCAAGATGGCTGGCATCCCGGGGCAGCTTCTTTAGCACCTCAAGCAATGTGGACTCAAGATTGTCCAACCCGGTCCCCTTATTTGCCTGTATGGGTACTACAGGGATATTTAAACTTTTGCGTAACTTTTTAACATCAATCTGTACACCATGTTTTTCGGCCACATCCAGCATATTCAAGGCCATCACCACCGGTATATCGGCATCGATTACTTGCGTAAGCAGATAAAGGTTACGGTTTAAATTTGATGCATCGGCAACAAACAGCACCAGACCAATCTCCTGCGATTCCGGATGGAAACCACTTATAATATCACAGGCAATTTTATCATCAAGCGATTTTGGAAGAAGACTGTAAAGCCCGGGTAAATCGAGCACATCGACCGACCGGTTTTGTATCTTCATTGTTCCGCTTTTTTTTTCAACGGTCACGCCGGGATAATTTCCTACCCGTTGACGTAAACCGGTTAGGGCATTAAAGACAGAGGTTTTTCCTGTATTCGGATTTCCAACCAATGCAATTTTAAATGATTTTTTTTGGGGGACAAGGGGTGTGGTTTCCACCGGGGCTGGCATAGGGCGTTTCCTGTTATTTTGCAATTTCTATTGCGCCGGCACGAGAGCGGCGCAACATCAGATGAAAACCCCGAACATCAATTTCTATGGGATCACCAAAAGGGGCGGATTTTACAAAACGCACCGGTGTTCCCTCCAGCACACCAAGCTCCATGAGATAGTTTAAATCTTCTTCGTTTTTATTGATGTGGCTGATATGAGCCGTTTCACCGGGTTTTAGGTCTAAAACTGTCATCTGATACTATGCCTTACATGTGTTTCATGTAGTTAACTTATCGACGTATAATTTAATTTAATAAGTCAAAAGCAATAAATCCATAGACTTTTTATTTTATTTTGGGAAAAAGAGAAATAAAAGACAAAAATATCCTATATCTGTCCGAGAAGAACACGGTCAACAAAAGTTTTCAACAACCGATTTGCATCCGGTGTATCTTGTGCTTGTTGAAGAACCTGATTTAGATGTTCATCTCCATCCGTATAGGTATGGCGGTAGGCGGTAAGGCGTTCCACCATGCGCGGTTTGTCCACTTCCGGGTGAAACTGGAATGCCCAAAATAATTTATTGGCAATCCGAAAGGCATGGCAACAACGATCGGTGCGGGCCAACTCGATACAGCCATCGGGGACGGTTTTGGAAAATTGGCGGTGGACGGTTATGGCCAAAAATGGATTTGGGGCATCCTTTAAAAGCGCATCCTTTCCCGCCTGCTCTGTTAGGGCTATGGGCAAGCTGCCCATTTCAAAATCCGGCCCGTCGTTTTCCACCTTGCCCCCCAGCGCCAGAATTGTCAACTGAAAACCGAAGCAGGAAGCAAACACAGGAAAATTACGTTCCATGCAAGTTTGCAACAGGGATTGACAGGCATTTAAAAACGGGTATTCATCCGGTAGTAAAACGTTTGCAGCGCTGGAACCACCGACAAAGAGGGCGTCATAGCCGCTCAGTATGGCGGGTGTTACCTCTCCGTCCCAAAAAACATTAAAGATATCAACCTGCTCAGCAGCCAAAGCGCTATGGTCGCAAAAACTTTCATGCTCTTCCCGGCATACAGCTGGATTGTGCCGGATTTGTAACAGCAGGATTTTTAAGGCGCTACGTTTTTTATAGATGGACATCATCAAATAATCCGCAGGATATCGGGATGGGCAGAGAGGGCATTAAACAGCGCCAGACGTTCTTCTTCGTTTTCAACAATAATGTCGACCGAAAAGCTTTGATATTTGCCGCCCGAACTCACATGAGACAGCGATAAATCATATTCTTTCTTAATACAATTCGCAACGGCCGCCTCCGTCGCAGAGGCATCCAAACCAATTACTTTATAAGTCCATTTTAGCGGATATTCTATTTCAGCTTTATGGTCGTTTAATATGATCATTTCGAAAGTTCCACTTAGACTAAATATTTTTGCATAAATTATAGACACGAGTGGGTAAGCTAATCTATCCGTGTATATTTTACAATATGTCTTATAACAAAGGGCAATAAATATATGCAAGCGCAGACCACAACTATACTTGGGGAAGGAGCATGACTGATATCTTTAAAGTGGAACCCGGTACAAATGTTTTTATTTCTTCATTTTTTGAAGTAATTTAGGGGGACAATCCCTCCTTGGAAAGCCAATAAAATTTATTGCCGATGGTTTTACCCTTGTTCATAGCCAGGCCAACATTGAAAAATCAGAAAACGACCCTGATGACAACGCGTTTTTGCAGTGCGCGGTTCATCTTGATTGCCGGATAATGATGTGCGGGGATAAGCGTCTGAAAAAAATATAGTGTTATCAAATCCTGTCATCTAAGGAGTCTATCGATCTTTACACACGATGAAGGGTTTGCAACGTGCATATTCAAGTGATAGATTAAAGCTCAAACTTAAGAACATCGAGGCAGAAATGGTAAAATTAGGATTGGCGCTGGGCGGTGGCGGGGCCCGCGGCTTTGCCCATATTGGGGCATTGCAGGTATTCGAAGAAAAGAAGATTCCTCTGTTCCAAATCACCGGTTGCAGTATCGGGGCGATAGTCGGGGGTTTGTATGCGTACTATCAGGACGCACAGCAGGTAGAATCATTTATACGTGAATTCATCAACCAACAGGTATTCAAGGATTTAGATATCCAAATATTCACCTCGCTTGAACCCAAATCCATTACCCAGCAGTTACAATCTTATCTGAATAGTGTTAAAAAATATTTTAATATGATGCGCACACTGAACGCGCCCTCTATCTATTCAGCCGAAACCGTTGACGCCATTTTCGAAATGTTCCCGGATGTGCCCATCGAGTCGTTGCCAATCCACTTTGCAAGTATCGCTACTGATCTTATATCCGGCAGGGAAATCGTTATAAACCAGGGTAGTCTGCGTCAGGCTATCGTCGCAAGCGCATCAATACCCGGTATTTTTCCTCCGACAGAAATGGATGATTTGTTACTGATCGACGGCGGGGCGTCTGACAGCATCCCGGTGCAGATTGTCAAGGGGCAGGGGGCGCAGTATGTCCTGGCCATTGACGTAACCAAATCCATTGACAAATCCGGTCAACTGGAAAATGGCCTGGATATTATTTACCGGGCCGAGGATATTGTCTCTTATCATCTTACCCAGGAACGGCTAACCGGCGTCGATTTATTGATAAGTCCCAATGTAAAAGATTATTCATGGGCAGCAGTAAAACAAATTGATGAAATTATTGAAGAAGGCGCGATCGCCGCAAGACAGTCCATGGAGATCATTCAAAAATTCCTGCCAGCCACAAAAAAATCTGACGGTTGAAAGGGCACTACATTTCATCGCCAGGCTGCTGAGTGATTATTTGATAAACCCTCGATAAAAATTATTGTCAAACTACTTCAAAGCTCAATTGCCCTGCCTTTGATTTACGAACAAGGAACACCGATTTGCGATTTTGGAACGGTGCAATCATGACAGATCGAAAATCTTCAATCGTTGATCGATGTTCGGTGTTGGTTTTTGTGTTATGCTCAATTGCCCCTACCTTTTGGTAGGGGGGACAAAACGCCCCACTAATATTATGGGCTTTAGCCCAAAACATATCCCCGATGGAAAGATTTATCAAACCCTTTCAGGGTTTTTTATTATGGTCCTATTTTTACCAGGGCGCTGCCCTTCGCTTTGTTATTTTTCCCCTTTGGGGAAGAAAGGCATGCCAAAAGGTTATGTTTCGGTTTTTCTTGTTGAAATGAATTGGTTTTTGATCTACGAACAAGGAACACCGATTTGCGATTTTGGAACGGTGCAATCATGACAGATCGAAAATCTTCAATCGTTGATCGGTGTTCGGTGTTGGTTTTTGTGTTATGCTCAATTGCCCCTACCTTTAGGTAGGGGGCACAATACGCCCCACTAATATTATGGGCTTTAGCCCAAAACAAATCCCGGTCGGAACACTTTATAAAACCCTTTCAGGGTTTTTTTCTTAGCGCCATGTCTTTACCAGGGCGCTGCCCTTCGCTTGGTTATTCTTCCCCTTTGGGGAAGAAAGGCATGCCAAAAGGTTATGTTTCGGTTTTTCTTGTTGAAATGAATTGGTTTTTGATCTACGAACAAGGAACACCGATTTGCGATTTTGGAACGGTGCAATCATGACAGATCG
>CAYWBI010000022.1:0-31523 GCA_964456445.1 uncultured Calditrichaceae bacterium | reverse complement strand
CGTATGTCCTGTTTGGAAAAATAGTTGGAAATCCTATTGACTTTTTACATAACAGACGCATAGACCTGTTCCAGCAACTGTGTAAAATGTTTTGGGTCGTTTGTTGTTTTCCGCTTGTTGCGTAAGGCCTTTAAGAAAGATTTGTCTTCATCCGAAATTTTCTCGAAGGAACGTCCCAATGTTTTTTATGCCCTAAGATAGGCCAGGGCCTGACCCAGCGAGAGGGTTGATGATGTGTTATTGTTTATAATTATGGTCATAATTCATTTTCCGGGTTTTATATGTATAGAGCTAAAAACCGGGCATAAAGAGGCAAATGTGTTACAGTTTTATTTTTCGTAGTTCCTGTCGTATTCTCTTGATAGCGCTTTTCGCCGCATAAGGGCTGTCCAGCTCCGGGAACGCGGGGTGGCGTTGCAACATTTTTAAGGAAAAATCCGACCAGACCGACAACATAAACAGATGGATGTCCCGTTCTCTGTTTCCCTTTAAACTGCTATTGGCCGATCGAAGGAGGTCAATGACATATTCATATAAAGTTTGACGGTAAAGTGGGTTTAATTGGCTTTTTATCTCCGGCAGTTCATTTATATCACCATCGATCATTTCCTGCATATAAAAGCGTTGCATATATCTGCCTGTGGCGCGGTAAGCGATAACAGTCAGCCAGGAATGGAACATCCGGGGCTTATCTACCGCCCTAAACCCACCGATAGACTGCATTAATAACTGAAAGACTTCGGCCATAATATCATCAACAGTTGCCGGGAACTGACGGTTTAAGCGGGCTACTCGCCATGCGCGGCAGCTATAGAGCACATGGCCATACAGCGGTTGTTTGTAACGGGAGATAAATTCACGCCAACCGATTTCATAAGAGCTACTATGTTTGTTTTTGCAAACATCAAGCAACGTTTTTAAATCCCAGTTCTTCGGAGTACTCATCATGTTTTAGTACGTTGTTTTACAAAACCTGCCATCCGTTTTTTCCATTCGTTCGTTGCCGAAAGAAAGGCAAAGTTTTCCGCAGATGTGTGATTATATTTTTCAATATCGGCTAAAAGTGGTTGATTGACTGTACGCCTGGTCAGTTCCAGGGCCAAATCACCGCTAAGCAGTATTTGCCTGATGGTTTGGTATAGAATGTTTTTTAATTGTTCAACTTTGCTAAAACGGTTTACCAAACCAATCCGTAAGGCTTCATCCGCCAGTACTTTCCTGCCGGTCAACAATAAATCCCTACTGTGCCCCTGGCCAATTAAGGCTTGCAGCATCAGGGTCGCGCTGGGCGGTAAAATAGCGCCAAGCTGCCCCGCGGGAAAGGCAATTTTTCCGTTATCGGTTATAATACGCAAATCGGCTGCAGAAGCCAAGGCAAATCCACCACCAAAGGCCAAACCATCCAGAACGGCAACTACAGGTTTTGGAAATTTTAACAAGCCAATTAAGGTGTTATCAAATAAAATCGCAAAATTCCGGGCTTCTTCAACCGACGGAAAGCCATGCAACTCCTTCAAATCCACTCCGGAACAAAATACCCCCGGAACAGCGCTCTTGATAACCAGCAGACGTGCCTTTTCATGATGGCGTATATCATTAAGCATGGAGTTTAGTTGTCTTAAAAATTGACTGCCCATAGCGTTTAATTTATTGGGATAGTTTAAAATAAGTTCTGCATAATCAGATGTATATTTTACCTGGATCAAAATTTCCTCGTTTTATTTTAAACCCATTTACGAAAATTTTAAATGAGATTTGATGAACAATCATCTCTTGACAATGGAAACAATTTACAACAATTTTGGCTCATCAGGAAATAAGTAGTAAAGACCGAAGGATATACGACGATCACTTTTATAAACATCCAATCCAAATATAAATCAGGAATTTTATGAATACGGACCCTTCCGTATGGATAAAGGACATGCTTATTAGTGATTATGAGCGGAAAGTATTGGAGAAGTATGGCCTTGGACCCTTGTTGGATAAGCTGATCTTTCGTCAGGTGCAGCTTGAAGAGCGCAATTTTGCCTTGGAAGCGAAATTGCAAGCTGTCGATCATGATTTGTCAAGTGCCCGTGAAGCACAGATGAACCTGTTACCCACAAAGATTGATCATGTTGATGAAATAGAATTCAGCGCCCGCTTTTTCCCATCGGCCTATGTCTCCGGTGATACCTATAATATTTTTCGTTTGGATGAAAATCGTATCGGCGCCTATCAATTGGATATTTCCGGTCATGGTGTGGCTGCGGCGCTTTTTAGCGTAAGCCTCTCGCAAATGCTTAATGCCAATATAACCCACAATAATTTTTTAAAGACAACACTGCGCAAAGCCCCTTATTATCATATCAATACACCGGCTGAAGTTTTTGCATTGTTGGATAAAGAGAATTTTTTTGAGCGCTATGGGTTTTATTTTACCATGATGTATATGATCATCAACATTCAAACAGGGGAGTTGCAGTTTTCCAGGGCCGGTCATCATCCCCCCATAATCCTGCGGGTCAACGGACATATGGAAATACCTCAGGAGGGCGGGCTGCCCTTAGGTTGGAATTTTTCACGCAAAGATCCGATTGTTCGCACCAAATTAAATGCAGGTGACAGAATTTTTATGTTTTCTGATGGTCTGATCGAAGCGACGAACAAACAAGAAGAATGGTTTGGACAAGATCGTCTGAGCCTGGTTTTTAAAAATAATTTGATGAGCACTTTAGATAAAACACTCGATGCAAGCATCAGCGAGGTTGCCCGTTTTACGCATCGTACAACCTTTGAAGATGATATTTCCCTGCTTGGGATAACCTTTCTTGGAAACAAAAAACTTAAACCTTGAACAACTTCCGGCAATACATCTAAACAGACATCTACATGGAAATGACCTCCCGGTTGGAAAATATTTCTCCCGTCAAAAACAGTTTTGAACACCCGCTGGATTTTAAAGATTTTGCAAATGAAAAACCCATTTATTTTATTCTCCGTGTTGGTAAACATATAAAACCACTTTACCCGGGAACAATTAGCTTTTATATTTCCCCATGATTTTTTCTATTGAAAGCTGGGCGGATGGGCCCATTGATACAAAAGAAACTTTAAGCCGGGCAGCCAGCGGCGAAGTTGAATTGGTCACTTTACGAAGTGGGCGACGTTTGATACTAAAAAAATCATCCGACCCAAAACGCCTGGAATGCGAGGCGAACGGATTGGGGGAGTTAGCAAAAACAACACCGTTGCCTGTGCCTCAAGTGTTGTTGCAGGGTCCCGGATTTCTTCTTACTGAGTACATTGAGGCTGGTGCGGTTTATGATGGTTTTTTTGAACGATTTGGAATGGGTTTTGCTGCCTTACACAGGCAAACCTCTGACTTCTTTGGTTTTTATGAGGATAATTTTATCGGCGTCAGCCAGCAAAAAAATATCCCTGACAGTCCAAACCAGCGGGGTAGCTGGTCTGAATTTTTTTGGGAGAAACGATTGCTGTATCAATATCGCCTGGCTGAAGGCAACGGTTTTACCGAGGGTACTTTATGCGATCTGTTTATCAAACTTGAAAAGAAATTCCCGGCCCTTTTAGCTGGAAGCGAAGAAACTCCAACGTTGTTGCATGGCGATTTATGGAATGGAAATTTTATTGTGGGGAAAGATGGACAGGCCTGGTTGATCGACCCGGCGGTATATTATGGTCACCGTGAGGCCGATCTGGCCATGACCGAATTGTTTGGCGGATTTCCACCGTCCTTTTATGCGGCTTACGAAGATGCATATCCGTTAAAGGCTGGATATGGCCAACGAAAAAACCTGTACAAATTATATCATATTCTAAATCATCTTAATATTTTTGGCCGGGGCTATTATCGCCAGGTGCTGTCATTGCTACATGCATTGTTGTAATTGGCATACGTTGTTTTATAAAATCAGTATTGCAACCAGGCGATAATAGAGTACAAAAAACCGGATGAAAAATAAATCTGAATAAATGCCATCGGATTGTATATTTATAACCATGACAGGAAGTCAAACAAGATCAAATGCCGTTTGGTACGGGGCGCGGATATACTATATATAACTTCGCAAACAACAGGATAACAGAGTGAACACAGGTTCTCTTACAGCTGACACACAGTTGGAAATGCAATGGGTGCATCAGGCCAAACAGGGCGATAAACAGGCTTTTGGAAAGCTGGTAAAGGCTTATATGCAGAAAGCATATTATATAGCATTGTCCATTGTTCATAATCATGAAAAGGCCGTGGATCTTTCACAGGAGGCCTTTGTAAAAGCCTATTATGCTTTTGATTCCTTTGATGAACAACGCCGGTTTTTCCCCTGGTATTATCGTATTTTAAAAAATGCCTGTCTTGGTGAACTGCGTAAAAACAAACATAGTGTCAATTTTAGTGTCATCGGTGAAAATATTCATGACGTAAAGGACGATAATATTTCCAGGCAACAAGAAATGGAAGATGACGAGCGTAAAGAACAAGTTTGGATTGCAATGAATAAACTAAAAGAAAACGAACGGGAAATTTTATTACTGCGTGAAATCCAGGGGCAGTCCTATGAGGAAATCGCCCAATTGCTCGGCTGTCCGCAAGGTACGGTTATGTCCCGCTTATACACCGCCCGGCAAGCTTTAAAAAAACGTCTGCAAAAAATGGGGGTTGTATGAAACCTGACAATAAAATTAATCCCGGGGAAAGCCCAAAAGAAAAACGTTTCCAGACTCTATTGATGATGGCGGTCGACAATGCGCTTAATCCGGATGAACAGAAAGAATTTGATGCATTTTTAAAAGCCAGCCCGGAACATCAAAAAGAGTGGGATTCCATGCGTACGATAAAATCCATAACCAATAAAATGGTTTTAAAAAAACCAGCGAAGGAGGTTTGGGATATGTACTGGACAAACACATACAACAGGCTCGAACGCGGGCTGTCCTGGTTGTTGATTACCATCGGGGCCGTGGTGCTTACCGGCTATTCGGGCTATGTTTTTATCGAATCCTTTTTCCCTGACCCGAAAATACCGCTGATCGTAAAGACCGGCGTTGTGCTTCTTCTTGGCGGCATTATGGCCCTGAGCCTTTCAGTATTAAGAGAAAAAATATTTACGCATAAACGCGACCCTTATAAGGAGGTGGAACGATGATGATTGTAACCGCAGATTTTATCGCCGGTAAAAAAATTGTAAAAACATTGGGGATGGTCAAGGGCAACACCATCCGGGCCCGGAATATTGGCCGTGATATCACAGCGATTATAAAAAATATTACCGGTGGTGAAATCGAAGAATATACCAAGCTGATGGGCGAATCCCGCGAGCAGGCCCTTGGGCGTATGATCGAAGACGCGGAAGCAAAGGGGGCCAATGCGATTATTGATGTAGATTTTTCAACAAGTTATATCATGGCGCAGGCAGCGGAAGTTCTTGCCTTTGGCACGGCTGTTGTTGTTGAAGACCTTTAATTGAACGCTGAAAAGAAATTTAAAATCCATCCAATAAATTTTAGGAGATAAAGACAATGGCAAAATGTCCCTATTGCGATAACGATGTTACACTTGGTTCAACAAAGAAAGAAGAAGCCGGCGATGAAATTCAAAAAAATATAGAAGGGGTCATTAAAAAAGAAGTAATGTATTCCTGCCCGCATTGCGACCGTGTTTTGGGGTTTGCCTTCTTTTTAGGCGGTTTTGCCACTGGGCGGCCTTAGTATAGAATTCTGAAAATGTGCGTTATTAGTGTCAATGTTGAATAATATGGGATAAATCATGCTTGAATCCGCAAAGGCAATTGGTATAGTTGTCTCTCTCCTGTCTTCCGCTATTTCAGTTACAGATAAAAAAATTATTTTGTTCTTTAGAAAAAAAGAGGCCCTGGATGCAAAAACTGCTTTCAAATATATGCCGGGTAATTTTTATTTTCGTTGGCGTTTAAAAAGAATTCTCAGCTCGGGGACCCTTATTAAGGCAGGGCCGGATATGTATTTCTTTGACAAGAGAATTTATTTGTTAAGGAAAAAAAAGCGTCGGGCGCGTGTTCTCATAATAGTTGGCCTCATCGTTTTGACCGCTTTTATAATCATCCTTTTTTGATCCGTTTTTAGTAGAATGACAAAGCACCTTAAAGTATTTGAAACATCAAATAAGGAAGATAGATGAAAATTTTGATCATAGGTGGAAAAGGTACAATCGGTAAAAGAGTAAGCGCATATTTTATAAAAAAGCATGAAGTAATCATTGCCGGAAGAAAATCGGGTGATGTGGCTGTCGATATTGCTGATATAGAGACAATAAAGAGAATGTTTGAAGCCGTTGGAAAAATTGATGCAATCATTTGCATTGCTGGTGAAGCCAGGTGGGCGGCTTTTGAATCAATGAGTGAAGATGATTTTTACATTGGTTTAAGAAGTAAATTAATGGGGCAGGTAAATCTTGTAAGAATTGGACAGAAATACTTAAAAACCGGTGGTTCTTTTACACTTACAACCGGTATTCTGGCAGATCATCCTGTTGTATTAACAACAAGTGCGGCACTGGTCAATGGGGCCATTCATAGTTTTGTAAAAGCGGTTGCCCCTGAGCTGAAAATGGGGCAAAGAATTAATGTTGTATCACCCGGATTGGTTGAAGATGCGGTAAAAAAATACGAAGCCTATTTTCCTGGCTACAACGCGGTTCCAATGAAAAAAGTGGTAAATGGATATGTAAAGAGCGTTGAAGGAAAAAGAACGGGGGACATAATCAGAATATACGATAATTGTTAGGGCAGTCTGAAACATTTGAATGCATACTTAATACTCAGATAATTACGGAAACATATATTTTTCAGATATTATAATATCACCGCTCTAAATCGCATATTATGAGGCCAAATGGTAAATACTACATTTTAAAAATTTTCCGGAGGAAAAATCGTATGCGTAATATTTTTATTCTGTTGTTTGGCAGCCTAAGCATGCTTAATGCCCAATCCACTCCCATAGGGGATTGGCAGGGCGCCATCGAGATTGGCCTGACCAAACTAAATATTAACGTCCATTTTAAAAACAGCCGGCAGGCTACAATCGATATCCCACAGCAAGGCGCTGTTGCCCTATCCCTGAAGAATATACGTATTACTACCGATTCTGTTTATTTTGAACTTCCGGCCGGACCCGGTGTGGCTATTTTTGATGGCGCCCAGTCCATGGGGGAAATACGCGGGACCTTTACTCAGGGCGTTGCGGTAGGCAGTTTTTATTTAAAACCATCGATAACAAAAACTGCAGAAATTTCCACCTTATTCGATTCAAAAGAGGTTATCATACCAAATGGTGATATCCAGCTTGCAGGGACATTGCTTACACCCAAGAATCGTTCTACTTACCCGGGAGTTATCTTGGTTACAGGAAGCGGGCCGCAGAATCGAGATGAGGAAATTTTTGGATTTAAGATATTTAAAGTCATTGCAGAATCGTTGGCGACGAAGGGGATCGCGGTATTACGATACAATGACCGGGGTTTTCCCCCATCCAGCGGAGATTTTAAAACAGCAACGACAGCAGACTTTGCAACCGATGCCCAGGCCGCCGTGCACTATTTACGTAAAGTCAGGGGGATGCAAATATCACGCATAGGGATTTTGGGGCACAGCGAAGGCGCGGTTATCGCATCCATGCTGGCAGGGCAACACAAGGATCTGGACTTTATTGTATTGATGGCCGGCCCGGCCATTCGGGGGGATTCGCTTTTATTGGCCCAAAGTTCGGCATTATTAAACGCATCGCATAGTAGCAAAGAAAAAATTGCCCGGGAACAACATATACAAAATGAAATATTCAAGACTATCCGTAACGATGATGGCTGGGATACCCTGCAAGAACACATTACTCAAATTATCGATGATGAAGTAAACACATTGCCACAAAAAACAAAAGCGGCCATACCCGATATAAAATCCTTTGTGGAAGCAAAAACCAGCGCTCAGATGGCATCTGTCCGCTCTCCCTGGATGAAATGGTTTATAAATTATAATCCGGCTATAGATATGCGGAATATCCATATTCCCGTCCTGGCCTTATTTGGCGGGAAGGATTTACAGGTTCCCGCGGCCATAAACCTAAAAGAGATGCAGAAAATTTTTAAGCAAAACGGTAATACCAAATTTTTGCCTTTTATTTTTGTTGATGCCAATCATCTCTTTCAGGATGCAAAAAATGGCACCGTTCAAGAATATCCCATCCTGAAAAAGACATTCACAAATGGTTTTCTAACCCGGATTAGCGATTGGATTTTGACCCTACCGGCACATTGAATGGAATGGCAGATAGTTGAAGGCATTTTAAAATTAAAAATCAATGTTTCCTTTTCGAAAATCAAAGGCAGAGGGCAATTGATCACAAGACAAAACGAACACCGAACATCGATCAACGATTGAAGATTTTTAAACTGATTGATGATGCGTCCTTCTAAAATCAAAAATCGGTGTTCCTTGTTCGTAAATCAAGAACCAATTCAGTCCAGCAAAATAAGCCGAATCGTAAACCTGTGGCACGCCTTTTTTCCCCAATGGGAAAAATAACAGAGCGAAGGGCAGCGCCCTGGTAAAATCAGGACAATAATGAAAAAAACCCTGAAAGGGTTTTATAGCCTATTCCTATTGGGAATTGTTTTGGGCTAAAGCCCGGGATGGTGTTGTGGCGTTTTGACCTCCTACCTAAAGGTAGGGGCAATAGAGCGCAACACAAAACCAATATCGAACACCGATCAACGATTGAAGGTTTTTGAACTGTTTGATGATGCATCCTTCTAAAATCAAAAATCGGTGTTCCTTGTTCGTATATCAAAAACCTGTTCAGGACAGGAGGATAAATAGAAGCTTAACATGGCTGTATGCTTTTCTTCCCCAACGGGGAAGAATAACAGAGCGAAGGGCAGCGCCCTGGTAAAATCAGGGTAATAATAAAAAACCCTGAAAGGGTTTTATAAAGTGTTCCGACCGGGATTTGTTTTGGGCTAAAGCCCATAATTTTATTGTGGCGTTTTGTGCCCTACCTAAAGGTAGGGGCAATTGAACACACCCCAAACTCAACACCGAACATCGATCAACGATTGAAGAACTTTGATCCGACTGGAACGCGGCCTTCTAAAATCAAAAATCGGTGTTCCCTGTTTGTATATTTACAGCCTGGAACAAGAAATCATCTAAACAGCAATCAATGCAGGGATAAGAACCGCTAAAATAGCAGTCAATGTCCATAAGGCCGGAGCAGAGCTCTGCAATTGATCGAGTTCCCGTTGTAAGCGTTGCTCTAATGCAATATCTTTCGTAATCCACCAGGGATTTTGCTGCCGCTCGATTAGAAAAGCACTGATACCCAGGGCGGCCCCGTAGGCCAGGTGCCCAATCAGCGACGGAAATGCAGCGGCAGATTGTGCTGCTTCCCATTGTGGCGCGCCGCCCAAAAGAAAAGGCATTATGGTAAGACCACCAAGAACCCACCAGAAAAACCCATATGATAAACCCCAGCCCATCGCGGAGCCTAAATCCACACTCTGGCGACGGAACATAAGACTGTATGATATCCCGATGATGATCGCGATTATCAAATGGATCATGATTCCATAGCTTTCACTCGTTCCACCAGCCATGTGGGCAATCACCGTAAGCATGCCCATCTTTTTCATAAAAAAGGTAAAGATTGCCCCACCTGCAAGTCCGGCGAATGTACCCCGTAATACTCCACGTACACCGACGGTACCGCTGCCTTCGCGTAGGGATTGTGTGCCTGGACCAAAAAGAGTGTGCCCCAGCTGACCAATCCATTGATATAACAATGCAAGCAAGGCGCCAAACAATATAAACCCAGGTAAACCGCTAAAGGCCAGACGGGCCAGGCCAATATCCCAATGTAAGCCATATCCCGCAAATAATGGCATCAGACTTAACGGCCCGGCAATCCACATAAAAAATCCATAAAGCATCCCACGGATCAAATTGCCACCGGAAGATTCAACCGTTCGCGGATAAAGAAAGACAAATAATAATCCGCCCATTAACCCGGTGAGTATTAAGGAGAATACCGAAACACCCTGGCCCGATGCATTGGCGCTTACTGCTAAAAAATTGATCTGAAAAAAGTTTCCAAACATCAGATGCATTATGCCAACGGCCAGGAGACCGGCAACAATTCCTTTTGAGGAAACCTGTACGGTTTTATGAGCCGACTTGGGCTTCTTGGATTTCGAATTCTGCAGTAAAGATAAGATGATTGCCGTCACCGCTCCAAACCATAAATGGCCGATCAGATCCGGGAAGGCATGTTGAATAACCCCCAGATTCCAGGCTACCAGTGAACCGGTGAGGATGGGCATTACGGTCAATGGACCGATTATCCATAGAACAACCCCAAACACCATCCCCCAAAACATGGTTTCTCCGCGCTGACCGATTTGGCGTTGTACCAAAAGGCTAAACAGCATGCCATTTAGCGCCGACATAAATAAATGCACGCTGGCCCCAATGACAAATGAAGAGCCGCCAAGGATGGAAGCCAGGACAGGTAATTTCCCTTGATAGCCAAGTGAAACACCATAAACCAATCCCCCAAAAATTCCGGCGATAATACCTTGAAAAATAATGTTTCGTACTTTCCTATCCATGAAGTACCTCCTTTGTCAAATTGCCGGAACCGGCGGCAGGATCAGTTTCATCCATGTCGCGCATACTTTTTTCGGTAACAACGATATCCCTGGGAAAAAACAAATCAATTGTCCAATCAATCATCACGCGTAATTTTTTCTCGAATCCCGGCAACTTACTTAAATAAATAGTTCGCCACATAAACCAGGCCAGGAACCCGGAAAAGGGCAGCCCATAAATTTCGGCTGCCGCCGTTCTGTGCCCCAAACCAACCAACATGCCGATCATCTTAAAACGGAAGGCCTTAAGGGGTTGCTTGCGGATGGCTGCATAAATGTTTTGTGCCAGGGCCCGGCCTTCACGCATGGCATGCTGCGCCGTGGGAGGATAAAACACCCCGGGTTTGAGCGGGTCCGGGATTTGTGCACAATCCCCCAAGGCCCAAATATTTTCAAACCCCGCAACTTGTAAATATTCATCAACAATCAAGGCGCCAGATGATGTTTTCCCCGCAGGAACATCCTTCAAAACCGGGTGGGGGCGATTGCCCGCGGTCCAAATCGGCGTATAAGTTTCCAACACACTACCGTCATTTAACACAACCGATCCTTCTTGCATGGCATTCACACGTTTGCCAAGTAAAAACTCGATTCCCCGCGCGGATAATGTGGCCATGGCATATTTGGCAAGACGTGGTGATATCTCGGGCAGAATCAGATCACGGGAGTGGACCAGAACAAAGCGCAATTGTTTTTTATCCACATGGGGATAATAACGCAGGACGTTGTGCACAAGATCAAAGAGTTCGGCAATTATTTCCGTTCCGGCAAAACCGCCACCGGCAACAAAAAAAGTTAAAAGCCGTTTGAGTTCATGTGGGTCATCCTCCGAATCGGCCCGTTCCAGCATGGCGACCACATGGTTCCGTAAGCGGATGGCGTCGGACAAGCTTTTTAGTGAAAATGCATATTTTTTCACTCCCGGCATATCAAAGAAGTTGGGGACGGAACCCATAGCCAGTACAAGGTGATCATATTCTAATTTTTGACTTTTTGAGTAAGGGTTGCGACTGACCGTCACACTTTGAGATAAGGTATCGATATTCTGCACGTATGCGCGGATAAATCGTGCGGATTTTAGAGCGGCCCGAACCGGTGCACTGATATGCTGGGCCTGTAATCCGGCCGAGGCAACCTCGGCGAGCATGGGGGTAAAAAGTAAAAAATTGTTTTGACCAACAAGTATAATTTCAATATTCGATTTTTCAGATAAGAGTTTTTCAAGATGTGAAGCAGTATATACCCCGCCAAATCCGGCCCCGACAATAACCACCCGTATTTTGGCTTGTCCCTGCTTTAACGAATCTGTTACCGGAGCGAGATGGTTAAAAAGGATGCTTAGTGCATAGAAAAAGAGACCGGTTAAACCCCCATATATCAAGAAACCCAATAAGGCCGGAAACCCGCTGGAAATTTCATCCAATGACCATGTTGGCGTTTGACCGCTAAGATAGGGCACAAGCGACAGGGTCCCCACGATCCACCAAAGAAACCCTGTCAAAATTCCCCCGCTGAGAAGCGGGGCAACCATACCGGGCCTAAAACGCATGCTCCCACTAAACAAGGCTCCAATAAATATAGCAATCAAAAGCAGCAGGATAAAACCCGTATTGTCCTGCCCCGAAGTAACCAATCCGCTCATTGGGATATGCTGGGACTGGACTAAAATCCCAACAATCATCCCGGCGAATAAACCGGCCAGGCCGCCGAGAAACATATCGCGTTTTACACCATGCATTTATTGTCCTTGTTGTTTAAGCAATTAATTGAAACCAGTGTACCCGTTATATTATCTGAAAAATCAAGATTTGATATTAATAAAAAAGTATCCCGTTTAGAAAACATATTATTAAAGTAATAAACACGAAGGGATAAGGTAATTGTTGGACTGTCAGTAAAACACCTACAATCGAATCGGAAGAAGGCCTATTTAAGGTAATTGTTGATTTAAGTATTTTTAAAAATAAAAACAGTCAATATTTCCCAACAAACGGTAAAACAGCAAATACTTATTTATTATAAATTGCCATGAAAGACCCCGAGGGTTTGCCAAAAAGATTTATAATTCTTTTACCTGTTTTTCAGTTGTAATGGAGCAGGCAATATTATAAAAGTAAGAATTTTTCCATCAGGTTGAGTAAATTCCGTTAAATCAATATAATTCTGTCCGTTCCATTAAACCATGGAGTGAGCCATGTTTAACCTAAGCACAATCCTCGAATCGGGTGTTAAAGACCATGCGGATAAAACCGCCATCGTCTTTGGGGATAAAAAATATAGTTACGCCCAACTTAATGCCCTCGCCAACCAGGTGGCCAACGGGCTGAAAAAAACCGGGATCAGGAAGGGCGATAAAGTGGCGCTAACCTGCCCCAACCTTCCTTACTTTCCCTTTATATATTATGGGATTTTAAAAACAGGCGCCACGGTTGTGCCTTTGAACGTGCTGTTTAAACGACGCGAAATCACATATCATCTTGAGGACTCCGACGCCAAAGCATATTTCTGTTTTCAGGGTACAGCGGAATTACCCATGGGGCTGGAAGGCTGGGAAGCTTTTAAGCGGGTGGATACCTGTGAAAATTTCTGGATGATCACCGCAGATCCTGCTGCCGCCTCACCCATCACGGGCAGCCAAACTTTTGCCAGTCTTATTACAGATCAACCGGCTACTTTTGACACGGTACAAACAAATCCGGAAGATGGTGCGGTCATCCTTTACACATCGGGTACAACCGGTCATCCCAAGGGGGCCGAGCTTACCCATTTTAACATGTATATGAATGCCGACGCCACGCGCAGGCTTTTTGGTATGGCCGTGGACGACACCCACCTGATTACCTTACCGCTGTTTCACTCCTTTGGCCAAACCACTCAAATGAATGCCGGGATATTAGCGGGAAACAAACTGGTTCTTCTGGCCCGTTTTACACCCGATGCGGTTCTGAGCGGGATGGAGAAAGAAAACGTAACCATTTTTTGTGGTGTGCCAACCATGTACTGGGCATTGATTAATTATCCCGAAGCAAACAAATATGATTTAAAAAAAATCTCTGATACGCTGCGGCTTGGTGTGTCCGGTGGCGCTTCACTACCTTTGGAAGTTATGCGCCAGGTTGAAGAAAAATTCAATATCAATATCCTTGAAGGTTACGGCCTTTCTGAAACATCGCCCGTTGCCACTTTTAACCGATTAGACCGTGAACGTAAGGCAGGCTCCATTGGGCTGCCCATCTGGGGTGTGGAAGTTAAAGTGGTTGATGAAAAAGACAATGAACTTAACCCGGGTGAAGCGGGGGAAATCGTTATCCGCGGTCATAACATCATGAAAGGCTATTATAAAAAACCTGTTGATACCGAGGATGCGTTCCGCAATGGCTGGTTCCATAGCGGAGATGTGGGAAAGATGGACGAAGACGGCTATTTTTACATAGTGGACCGTATAAAGGACATGATTTTGCGTGGAGGCTACAATGTATATCCCCGTGAAATTGAAGAAGTGCTGATAACCCATCCGGCGGTATCCATGGCCGCGGTAATCGGTGTCCCGCATGATAAAATGGGCGAAGAAATAAAAGCGGTTGTTGTTTTGAATAAAGATATACCGATCAGCGAAGATGAGCTTCTGGCTTGGGGGAAAAAAGAAATGGCTGATTATAAGTACCCGCGTTTGATTGAATTCAGGGAAAGCCTGCCCATGACGGCGACGGGGAAAATCCTTAAAAAAGAATTACGTGCCGGATAAACTGGAAATGTGCAATGAAAAAACTATCGCGTGAACTTATCAATGGTGTTATTGACGCTTTTTTAGAAAAGGATATTGATGCCGTACTGAGTTATTTTCATGATAATGGCGTTTTGCTGGATCCGCATTACCCGAACCCGGAAATGCATGGTAAACAAGCCATACGGGCGGGACTCACCTGGGGGTATGGGAATCTTGTAAAGCCGGGTTTTAAAATTGTTAATTGTTGGATTGACGGCGATAAGGCGGCAATCGAGGTGGACACGCACCATATTTTTAAGGGTGGAATGGATGTGCGTTTTTTACAGGTCTTTATCATTGAAACACATGATGGAAAAATTGATCGTATTCAGAGCTTTGTCCCTTATCCGCCGCCCGGTATTGGCGGATTGATTACAAAAATCACCCGCATGGCCTGGAAATTAAAGGGGCTGGCCGGATTCGGAGAGAGGACCGGATTCTTTTAAACCCAAAAACCGGAAATCATGCATGGCGTTGAATCGCCGGGATGAATATCTGTTTTCATTTGAAGATGCGGGATCAAAAAGGGAAGATCTTTGAGGCTGACGGATGATACAATATCGTATATGATGTGATCTTAAATAAGAAATATTTGTGTTGAAAATGCAAACGATCATTATAGGGCAAAAAAAGCGGATGTTTATAAACTCCGGGGAAATTAAACTTGCGGTTCAGGCCGTTGGCAACGGTCCGCCCTTAATTTTCTCCCATGGCCTTACGTCCAAACGGACGATGACCCTGGAACAGTTGCGTCCGCTTGAAGACAGCTATCAAATTATCGCCTATGATCAACGCGGCCACGGGGAATCCACCCCTGTTAACGATCCGCGACTTTATACGCCCCGGGCCATGGCCGATGATATCGCCGCCCTGATGGACACTTTGGGTATCGAACAAGCAATCATCGGTGGGGAATCGATGGGGGCGGCAATTGCAACCACATTTGCCCTTAAATACCCCGACCGGGTTTCCACTTTGTTGCTTACCGCTCCGGCATTTGGCGATACTGACAATGATCAAAAACCTCGATTTTTAGAAATAGCCCAGGTCATCAGGGCCCATGGAATTAAAGAGTTTGTAAATAAAGCCCGGCCTGTATGGATAAAGCAAATGAACCTTTCGGCCCCCGCCGCAGATCTCCTGACGGATTTGTTTCTGGGCCATCAGCCGGAGAGTCTGGCCACGGCGATGGAAAGTGTGATTTATTGGAGGCCATTTTATTCCATCAATGAACTAAGTGCGCTGAATATGCCTGTTAAGATACTGGCCTGGGAAAACGATCCGCTCCATCCTCTTGTCCTGGCGCGCAATATGGCGGCTGTGATAAACGACGTTCGTTTACGCATTCTCACTTCACCCACGGTTATTTTTGAAAGCCCACAAACCATTGGCAAATTTTACCGCCAACTGTTGGCCGGGCGATGATATGAAACGGTTTATCCCACGGGCACAATGGATTTGGCGCCAACGCTCGCTCGGCACCCCGTTATTCAGCAGGGATTCCGCACGGGTTCATGACGAAGAAAACCGTTTTATCTATTTCCGGCGGTCATTTTTTATTGATGAACGGTATCCCTGCCCATTGTCGGTATCCGCCGATGGACGTTTCAAGCTGTTTGTAAACGGACACTTTGTCCTTTTTGGCCCCGGACGATGTTCTCCTGAGTATCAGGCAGTTGAGAATGTCGATATTGCCCCCTGGCTGACAGAGGGTAAAAATGTAATCGCCGCGCTGGTGCATAGCTATGGACGGAACACTTCCTGGTATATTTTGCCCGGTTGGGAACAACAACGTGCCTTTGGCTGCGGTGGTTTTTTTTTACAGGGCCCAAACAGTCCGGAATGGCAAGGCCCGGGTTTGGATACCGGCGCCGCCTGGCAGTATTTGGAAGCCAACGCCTGGCAACGTGTAAGCACGTTTAGCAGCTTAGGGTTTTCCGAGATATACGATGCCTCCCGGGCGCCGGTCGGTTGGGATCAACCCAACTTTGATGACGCCGATTGGAATGCTGCGGAAATTTTACAGGTGCCGGGAAGAAATTTCGGTGCGGATATTGTTCCTTTTCCTTACATGGTCAGCTATCCGCGCAAAGCGCTTCAATATATTTCCATCTATGGCCAAAACCTTCGAACACTTAAAGGCGCCTCGCTGTCCATGAAGACCGATCCCGTCACAATGCTGGAAGAGGAAACCTTCTATAACGGGAGCGCCCCAAATATTGAAGGCCCGGAAAAAATTTTATTGCCGGAGGGGGCAACATCCGTGCAAACGGCCATGGATGAGAGTTGTACCATTGTCATCGATTTTAAACAAATTATCAGCGGTCGCCCTGGTTTCACCTTGAACGCACCAAAAGAAACCATCATTGATTTTACCGTCAGCGACCGGCTTAACCCTGATGGCACGGTGCGTCTTTCCGACGGTATTCCCGGTATCGATCATAAAGTGGTCCATCGCTACATTTGCAAACCGGGCCTACAAAGCTGGAGATCCTTCGAACTAATGGGCTTTAGATATTTGCAATTGACCATTCGTTGTGCCCATTCACCATTGATTATTAATGACATATCCGTTCTTCAAAGCAACTATCCCCTTGAACCAATCGGTAACTTCGAATGCGCGGATCCAATTTTAAACCGTATTTACCGGGCCGGGGCGCGTACCGTTAAAAGTTGTATGAGTGATAGTTATGTGGATTGCCCGACACGCGAACAAAGACAATGGGTCGGTGATGCTTATATCCAACCCCTCATATCCTACAGTATTTTTGGCGAAACAGGTCTTGAGCGCACCTTTTTAATCCAGGCCGCCCATACCCAACAGGAAAATGGGTTGCTTATGCCGGTTGCCGGCGGTGATTTTAGCGTGGACCGCTTTTTTAATATTCCCGGTTTCCCCCTTTACTGGATCATGGCCCTTGATGCCTATCTCCGCTATACGTCCCGCGATGATTTAATGGAAGATTTTTTTCCGGTGATACAGCGCATACTTGGTTGGTTTGAGAAATATGTCTCCGGCAAAGGGTTACTGGAAAACCTGCCCCATTGGATTTTCATTGACTGGGCGGATGTGGATAAACGTGGTGCGGTAACGGTCTGTAATGCACAATATGCCCATTGTCTGCAATTGAGTGCTGATTTGGCCCGCGGTCTGGGATATATAAATCTCGCGGAAAAATATACCAAACGTGCTTTACAGATTTCTGCCGCCATCAATCGTTTGCTCTGGGATAATGAACGACAAGTCTACGCAGATTGCTTAATAAATGGAAAGCGCAGTCGGCGGATAAGCCAACACAGCAACGCTGCCATGATTGCATTTAAATTTGCCCCCGGCAAATATCGCCCGGCAATCCTAAATTATATCACCGATCCCGATCGCGTGCGCCTGACGTCCATTGGTAGCATGGGTACTGTCAGCGATGGCGCGTTTGATGAAGAAAAGCATGTGGTACGGGCCCAGCCATTTTATGCCCATTTTTTACATCGTGCCCTGGCGGTGGAAGGCCGGTACCGGCAGCTTAACGATCATATACGCAGATATTGGTCAGCGATGGCGGACAGTGATTATGGTACCTTTTATGAGATGTGGCAAGTGGAACCAATGACCAGTTTTTGCCATGGGTTTTCCGCAACACCGAGCTATGATCTGTCTCGTTATATTTTAGGGATATACCCCGATCATGATAAAAAGGGATTATACATAATTGAACCGCACCGGGGCGGATTGAATTGGGCCCGGGGCAGTTTCCCCACTCCTGAAGGGGCTATCCGGGTCGATTGGACGCTTGATGCCCGGCTATTTACCTTAAACTTAAAGTTGCCCGGGGCCACACAGGCACGGTTATGTTTGCCAAAATTTAAGACCGCTGCAACTGTAAACACCTGCAATGGTGCACATATCCGTGAAAGACGGCAATCGCTAAACGCAGGCACTTACCGCTTTAACATTCAACTAATTCAAACGGAGTTTTGATATGGCGCTTTGGATATCGCAAAAGAACATACAACAACTTATTGATATGCCCCGGGCAATCGATATTGTGGAGCAGGCTTTTAAGGCCTTAGGTACGGGAGATGTTTCCATGCCGCAACGCGCGGGGTTTGGAATTGCCGACAGGGGCGGCGGGGCGGCTATGCCCGCCTATGTTGGCGGTGAGATAAATGGGCTGGCCGTAAAAGTGGTAACCGCATGTGGAAATAATCCCACGGCTTACAACCTGCCCGTGGTCATGGCTACGGTTTTGTTACTGGACGCCGTCAGCGGACAATTGTTGGCCGTGATGGACGGTGGTTGGCTGACCGCCTTGCGAACCGGTGCGGTAAGCGGCGTTGCCACAAAATATCTGGCGCGTAAGGAAGCTCAAACCCTTGCCCTTTTTGGCGCCGGTGTTCAGGGCAGGCAACAGGCACAAGCCATCTGCCATGTCCGCTCCATAAAAAATATTCTGCTTGTGGACCCAAACCAAAAAAATGTAGCGTTATTGCAGGATGATTTCAGGGACAGGGCAGATATTGACATTACATCGGTAAGCGATGTGCAGGGGGCGGTAAATTCCGCCGATATCATTGTCACGGCAACAACATCCCCCAAGCCACTTTTTTCCGGTGGTTATTTAAAACCCGGGACACATATCAATGGCATTGGTTCCCATTCCCCAAAGGCCCGTGAGCTGGATGCCATCACCATGAAACGCGCAACCTTAATCGCGGATCAACGTTCCGCCTGCCTTGCCGAGGCCGGTGATATCCTTTTGGCCATCGATGAAGGAACGCTTGATGGGGAAACCCCCTTCGCTGCGGAATTGGGCGAATTAATCAGCGGCGTTTATCCCGGACGTAAAGACCCTGATGAAATCACGTGCTTTAAATCCGTCGGCCTGGCTATACAGGATACCGCCGTTGCAGTGCAAGTTTACAAATCTGCTATTGAACATGGCATGGGACAGCAATTGGAATAATTGATTCGTATTTGAAAAAATTAAATTTATAACGGCCATAAAAAGGCCGGTCATCATCAAGGGGCAACAATGAAAGCACATGCATATCAGTTTCATAAAGAAAATATCTATATCGATGGACTTAATGCCAGTTATTTTTTAAACCCATTGGTTTTTGAAAATATTTTTAAGGGAGAGGTAACCGCTTTAAACGGTACAATCGCCGCCTGGCATGGTTATGATGAAACAATGGAAATCATTAATACCCTGCGCGCCATTGTGGATAAATACCAGGATAAAATTATTCTGGTAAAGGGCACTCAGGATATATATCGTGCCAAAGCGGATAAAAAATTGGGCTTTATTATGGGTTTTCAGGACAGTAATCCTATTGGGGACAAACTGCAGGCCATAGCAGAATATGCGTCGCTTGGCGTGCGGATTATTCAGCTGACATACAACACAACCAACCATATCGGCAGCGGTTGTATGGTTGAAGATAAAGGCTTAACTAAATTTGGTCGCGAGGCAATCGCGGAAATGAACCGGGTCGGGATATTGATCGATGTATCGCATTGTGGACCGCGTACGAGCATGGAAGCTATCGCAGCCTCGGACATGCCGATTGCCATTACCCATGCAAACCCATTTGCATTATGTCCCCATCCACGGAACAAAAGCAACGAGGCGATTAAATCGTTGGCCAATAAGGGCGGGGTAATTGGGGCCAATGCCTTTCCTTTTATGTTGCCAAACGGGCAAAAGGCATCCATTGATGATTATTTGAATGTTATCGACTATCTGATTGATCTTGTTGGTGATGAACATGTTGCCCTTGGCCCGGATTTTATGGAAGGTATGCCGGAGGAAGTTGCCAACCAGGTCTTGAAGGATGTTCCCGATGAAATGCGCAAACAGATGAAAGGCATGCCGGTCTGCAGAGGGTTTGAAAGCGTGGCAAAATCCACGGAGCTTACATTGGGTTTGTTTAAGCGTGGTTATAGTGAAGACGCCATAAAAAATATCATCGGATTAAACTGGGTTAACCTCTATAAGAGAACGTGGAAACGATGAAGCAGAAAATAGAAACGGCCCATGCACCGCAAGCCAAAGGCCCTTATAGTCAGGGGATCATTTCCAGCGGAAAACATATTCATGTATCGGCACAAGGCGCTTTCGATCCAAACGAAGGAATTATCAAAGCCAAAACTTTTGCCGAACAGGTGATCCGGACTTTTGAAAACATCGAAGCCATTCTTAAAGAGGCCGGTTCCGCTATGGATGATGTTGTGCAGGTTACGGTTTATCTTTCCGACTGGTTTTATTTTGACGAACTTAATGCGCTTTATGCCGACATTTTTAAAGCCCCGTATCCGGCCCGTACACCTGTAAAAATGGATATTCCCTTTGGTCTTTTTATGGCCGATGCGCTGGCCGTAATAGCGGATGTGGAAAACCATTGAAACAGTGGCATGTTGGAACAGAGCGAAAATCCGGGGGCATGGGGAAGCGTTGGCTTTGCGGTCATGTCCCTAATCAGGGTAACTGCGCAACATTTTTATACCTTATCTGTTAAGGCCCGTTTGGGATGACTATTCTTTAATGCTTTTTAGATCTAAAGCAATTTCAGGAAACCCTTTTAGTATCTTTTTGTCCGAAGTGTAAAAATCCAACCCGAAGCGCTTTGCCAATGCAACGAATTCACAATCATAGGCTGAACATTTTGAATTTGAAACCAAATCAAGTACTTCAAATGAATTTACTTCGTACTCATTTCCAGATAAAAATTCTTCTGCTTCATTAATGATACTCTGAGCTTCATTAAGAGATACATGCCCTTGACGAAAATACAGTGCCAGGATATTTCTAAACTCACTTTTCCACAATAAGGGCACCAGCCAAACCGGGTCTGATTTCAATAAAGCGGCAGCCTGATCCGAATAGTCACCATTGATAAACAGATACGCAATAGCATTCGTGTCAACAACAATCACGGACGTCCTTCTGATTTAGCACGTTCCAAAAAGTCATTTGTCTGGCCCGGAAGGGAAAGCATCTTCTGGAGTTTAGATATTTTGAGAAGTAACAGCTCGGGGTCAATGGGTTTATGTCCAGGGGATTTGTTCAGGCGACTTAAAAGATATTTCAATTTTTATTTCGAGCAAGGTTAGATTCCTAAATCTTCAAATAATTCATTTGATGTTTTGTACACCTGGGTGTTTTTATCTTTGTCAAGATTATTTTTTCTGATGGCAAAGACAATTCGAACGGTATAGCTTGCTCCATCGAAACTTTAGCTAAAAATATATTGACCGCATCCCCAAAGGTTAAACCGAATTTTGAAAAAACTTCTTTGGCTTCATTGTATAATGCATTCTCTACCCGAACACTTTTTTGTATCTTCATTACATATCCCCTTTTTTGATCGAAGATATACCAAACGAAGTATTGCGTCAATAAAATTACTATAAGGGATTTTTGGAAGTCACCCAACATTATTATTGTACGCCGGCCTAAGATAGTCTCTTTTTATAAAGTAACTGTTCAGTTGTGTCAAAAGATAATTCGAACCAATGGTAATTATAGATAAATAGCTGCAAAGACACAAAAACGCAAGGAAAATCATAAAAAATCTTAGCGTCCTGGCAACTTGGCAGTAAAAAAGAAATCTAAAAAGTTGGCGACAAATATTGAAGTCATAATTTTGAGCACAGGGCGTCATTGAGCTGAATAGTAACTTTATAAACCTTAAAAAATTCATCACCTCCCATCCACTCACCCGCTTTAACGGTAAAGTTTTCCAGGTCAGCTACGAAGTTTATGCCGATGGTTGGGGAGGATGAGTTAAAAATCAGACATAGCCTGTGTCTGCTTTCTGTTGGACGGCTTAAAGACAAGTGGTGTGAAAATTAGCGGGCGCTTTAGTCCCCGAAATGAACATAAGATACGAAAAGGTAGATATGTCCATAAAAGGCGGGCCTGACGGCCGGTTAGCTTTGTTCATCCGTCAACGGTTTACAGGCATGCCGGCGGGCCATCCTGATTTCTGCTATCATCGTACGTTTAGGGTTATTTTGTTGGATTTAATATCCCCTATCCAAAGTGGATGTTTTTCGCCATCTGAAAAAAAATGATTGCTATATGTCCCCTGGAATGTATAGTTCCCGCCGGGATCTTCGTGTTTGTTTGCACTTACCTGTTTAATATCCACATAGAACATCATGGTAATGCTTGTATCCGCTGAAAAAGTTTGGAACATCCGTTTGGGAAGCGTCCGGACCTTTTTACTATAACTGGATTCAACGGTGTAATAGTAATAACCGTTATGATAAAGCGTACATTCGCAAAAGGAGAGGTATCTCGTAGCGGTTACGGGAAAAGAATAATGGTTCTTAAGCGTTATAAAAATACGCAATTTTTCCAGGTCGTTTTTTAAGATGGTATCGGCATTGGCCGCAGCCAGCAGTTCCAGTTTGCCACCATCGTTTTGCAGGATTATTTTTTTGGGTCTTTTTAAAAGCGAACAGTTTAAGATAAGAAACAGGATAAAACCAAAGACAAAAAGAGGTATTGTTTTTTTCATAAGAATAGGATATTCGTTTAACGCTGTTCCGCCTGCAACAACTCCAGCAAATATTGGCCATAATTATTCTTCAACATCGGGCGGGCCAATGCTTCCAGTTGCTGCTTATCGATAAAACCCATGCGGAAGGCCACTTCTTCGACGCAACCTATTTTCAGGCCCTGGCGGTCTTCGATGGTTTTTATAAAACCGGTGGCGTCCACAAGTGACTGGTGCGTGCCCGTATCCAGCCAGGCGTAACCACGCCCCATCAGCTCAACGTTTAATTGTTTGTGTTGCAGGTAAACACGGTTTACATCTGTTATTTCCAATTCTCCGCGTATGGACGGTTTTATATTTGCGGCGATATCCAGAACCTGGTTGTCATAAAAATAAAGTCCGGTCACCGCATAGTTGGATTTGGGTTTTTCCGGTTTTTCCTCAATCGTTAACGCCTCGCCGTTTTCGTTAAAAGAAACAACACCGTAACGTTGAGGGTCCTTTACATAGTAGCCGAAAACCGTGGCGCCTTGTTGTAGCTTTGCCGCTTTTTGCAGAATCGAGGAGAGGTTGTGCCCAAAAAAGATATTATCGCCCAACACCAGTGAAACCGTATCGTTTCCCACAAAATCCCGGCCGATAATAAAGGCCTGTGCCAGCCCCTCCGGTTTGGGCTGTTTGGCAAATTGAATATTCATTCCCCATTGGCCGCCATCCTGCAATAAGCGCCGGAATTGTGCGCTGTCTTCGGGGGTTGTAATAACCAGGACGTCACGAATACCGGCCAGCATCAGGGTTGTCAGTGGATAGTAGATCATCGGTTTGTCATACACCGGTAATAGTTGTTTACTAACCGTGCGGGTAATGGGATAGAGCCGTGTACCGCTGCCACCGGCAAGAATAATACCTTTCATTGTTTTTCTCCTTTTAAGCCCAGCCGCTCCGTTTCCGTTTTGCCCCCAAGCACGGTGGCGCACCAGTTGAGATGTGCCAGGTACCAGGATACGGTTTTGCGCATACCCTGTTCAAAGGATGTTTGAGGCTGCCAGTTTAATTCATTTTTGATCTTTGTTGCATCGATGGCGTAGCGCAAATCATGGCCCGGGCGATCGGTTACAAATGTGATCAATTTTTTATAATCACCGATTTGCGCGTTGGGCCGCATTTCGTTCAGCACATCGCAAATAAGTGAAACGATATCGATGTTACGTTGTTCGTTGTTCCCCCCGATACAATAGGTCTCTCCGACCTCCCCTTGATTTATCACCTTCCATAATGCGGAGACATGGTCTTCAACAAAAAGCCAGTCACGGATATTTTCACCTTTTCCATACACGGGAATGGCTTTTCCCCGCAGGGCATTGAGAATAATCACCGGGATCAGTTTTTCGGGAAATTGATAGGGGCCGTAATTGTTTGAGCAGTTGGTTATAATCGTTGGCAGGCCGTAGGTGTGCCGCCAGGCACGTACCAGGTGATCGCTGGACGCCTTACTTGCCGAATAAGGTGAGCGGGGACCGTAAGCCGTCGTTTCATCGAAAGCGCCGTCTTTGCCAAGCGAGCCAAAAACCTCGTCGGTGGAAATATGCAAAAAGCGAAAATCGTTTTTTCGCGGTCCGGTTAATTTTTTCCAATAATTGTTTGCCGCATCCAACATCACATAGGTCCCCATGATGTTGGTATCCAGGAAGTCCACAGGCCCATCGATGGAGCGGTCCACATGGGATTCTGCGGCAAGGTGCATCACTAAGTCCGGTTTAAAATCGTTAAAGGCCTTGTTTATAAGCGGGACATCACAAATGTCACCGTGTAAAAAATCATAAGCCGGGTTTTCTTCCGCCTTTGTAAGCGAAGCCCGGTTGCCTGCATAGGTCAGTTTATCGATGTTTAAAATACGCGGACCATTGTTTTTCAATAAATAATGCACCAGATTGGAACCGATAAAACCGGCGCCACCGGTTATTAAAACATTTTTCATCAATCTTCCCGGTTTTGGTTTTTTGTAAATGTCTGTCTAATATAATAATTGAGCATTATTCATGCCGGACTATTTATTCGGCTGGAACAAGTTCTTTCGACTTTTATTTGCCAATGTTTAGCACCGTATTAATAACCTGTCCATAGGGCCGTTGTCCGAAATACGTCATCCTGGTTCCAAAAGATAAAGAACGACCGTGGTAGTCCTGTGCCCTGTTTTCTAAAACCGTTGTGTTCGCGGCTTTTATGATTTTGCCGTTTGATGGAAAGAATCTATTTATAATAATTTTTCTCAAATCCTGTTTTTTTAGCGCGTTTAAAAATAACCCGGCGGAAAAAGTTGTAGATAAATCCCAGACCATAACCGAATACCTGGGCGGGCATCACAAAAGGCAGATAGAGCGCGGGTCGGATGCTGCGGTAGAGCCGAATGGCGTCCAACATGGAAATCAGCAAAAGAAGCCCGGCCAGTAAAACGCCGCAATAAAAAATGGATCGGAAGGGTTGAAATATGATCGCGGCTAATATTGCCCCACCAGTTAAAAGCGTGGCCAGCGCCGGGATGGCATGTAACGGTTCCAGCATACCGGGATCGATTTTATACAGATTAATACGTGCCACGCCCCAGTTAAAAACCTGTTTGTAAAACCGTCTTAAATTTGTACGGCGTTTATGGTACACCGGGGCTTTATCGATAAAAACCACCCGGGCCCCACTATGGATTATCCGATGGCTAAACTCGATATCCTGACCATGGCGCAAACTGCCAAAGCCGCCAATTTTTTCCCACAGCGTGCGGCTGAGCCCCATATTAAACGAGCGGGGATAAAACCTGGCCAGTTTTTTGCCTTTTTTACCACGTAAACCGCCGGTGGTCAGGAAGGAGGTCATCGAATAGTTGATTGCTTTTAATAAGGGGGGGAAATCCTCGCGATAGGTGTCCGGGCCGCCAAAGGCTTCTGCTTGCTGCGCATGAAGCGCATGATCTATTGCGCTAAGCCAATTTTGGGGGACTGTCACATCGGAATCGACAAAGACAAAAAATTGCCCCTTTGCCTTTTGCATGGCATGGTTGCGCGCGGCACCGGGGCCGCTGTTTTTCTGTTGAAGATAGACAAGCGGCAAATTTCCCTGCTGCCGGAAGCGATCAATTAAAACAGCGGTCTCATCGCTTGAGCCGTCATCGGATACAATCACCTCAAAACGTGTAGCAGGAAAATCCAGCCTGATCAGCGAAGTTAACAGTTCTTCAAGCTCATCACGGCGATTATAAGTGGGGACAATGATGGAATAATCTTTTTCCACCGTATTAATCGATCCTGTTTTTGATAGTATATTTTATTTCCTGATCCTGAGTGTTGATCAACATTTCACCGATCAGCCCAATCGAAAAAAGCTGGATACCGACAATAATCATAAGTACACCTAGAAAAAAGAGCGGACGTTGACCGATGCCATGTCCTTCAAACCATAATATTGACAGATAGAAGAGGATAATAAAACCGACAAAAGAGGCGGCAAGACCAAGAAAACCAAAAAAGTGCAGCGGTTTTTGTTTAAAACGGGTGATAAATAAAACAGTGAGCAAATCAAAAAAACCATTAAAAAAACGACGAATCCCAAATTTTGAATAGCCGAATTTTCGTGGGTGGTGGGTTACGGCGATTTCATCCACAAGATACCCTTTCCAGTGGGCCAAAACCGGCAGATAGCGGTGCAATTCCCCATAAACGGGTATTTCTTTTATAACCTGTCTGCGATACGCCTTCAGGCCGCAATTAAAATCATGTATTTTTATCCCGGTAAGCTGGCGGGTCATAAAATTAAACAAACGCGACGGTATGGTTTTATTTAACGGATCATTCCGTTTTTTCTTCCAGCCGGAAACCAAATCGGCGCCATCTTCCAGCTTTTTCAACAGATTTGGGATTTCCGCCGGATCATCCTGTAAATCGGCGTCCATGGTTATCACAAAATCACCAACCGCAGATTTAAACCCCTCGGCAAGAGCAGCGCTTTTACCAAAGTTTTTATTAAACTGAATAATACGTATCGCCGGATATTTAGTCTTGAGCTCCAAAAGGACATTTATCGAATCATCGCTGCTGCCGTCATCTACAAAAATAATTTCATAAGATTTATTCAGGGCTACGGTTTGCTCATCTATCCGCTGGGTCAGTTCCGGGAGTGATTCAGCTTCATTAAATAACGGGATAACAATTGAAATATCCATGATGTTTGGCCTCATAACGAAAGGTTGGTCTGTTCGGCATCCGCAGGGATTTTTATCTCAAATGCCTTGTGTAAAATGCTCTGGTTTAGGCTAATCTTCGAAAAGAACAAAGAGAGCCCCTCGGTACTTTGTGGTTTAACAAAGTTAATCAAATGTGGAAAAAGAATACCGTTTTCTTCCCGCCAATTTTTATACTCTTTGCGAAAGATTAAATCACCGGCTTTGAAATATTCAATTTTTTGGATCAACTTGTTTCCCGGATCAAACCAGATATGATAGGTGAACGATCCGTCATCCGCCTCAAGATAATAGGCATTATCCCTCACGGTATATGATTCCATCCGTAAAACATCAAAGTTGTCATGGGCAACAAATACATCGCCCAGACGGCTGATTTCCACCGGGAACTGTAAAAAATTACGTCCTTCGAAATCACTTTTATTACCGGTAAAAAACTGGTTATTAATCTGGTTGTAAAAAACAAAACGATTATGGGCGACAAAAACCTTGCCAAGATGTATTCCGAAAGCGCCACGAACGCTTACCAACAAACTGTCCGGTTTTTCCAGAAAGATATCTGCAAAAAAATTCCCGGAGAACTGTGGTGTATCCAACGTGATACGAGTCTCAGCCTGCATGGATTTAACCGAAGCCTGCCATTGTGCATGGTTTTTTAATAACTCTGTATATTTTGTCTTTGTGATATCTGCTTTTACACCCGGTCTGAGAAGTGCGCATGAATTTATTATAATTAACGTAAAAAGGATAAAGCATGTTTTCAGGTAAATGGTTCTCATATAATATTTTTCTTCTATGTGGTTGATTAAAGCAGGCGTCATTTAAATATCAGCAATCCGGCACAGCATATAAAATTCACACGTATTAACCCTTTTTATAGTTGTGGCCAATGGGAGGCGCCCATTAAAATTACCGGACAGCTTTGCCTATCGTTCTGAGGATATTCTCACAGATTCCTTCATCGTAAAGATTTCGGACGACGGGATTGTGTTCATCTTACCTGTTCTCTTTTTCGTTGATTTTATTTAATAATTTTTCATTGTCCGGGGCAAGCTTTAGGGATTTCTGCCAATTTTCAAGGGCCTTTTCCCTGTCGCCAAGTTTAAGATAAATATCCCCAAGGTGTTCCAGCAAAACCGGTGATGATGGACGGATCTTAAGCGCCTGGAGAAGATAACTTTCCGCGTCTTTATAATTGCCCAATTTGTACAATATCCAGCCCATGGTATCGAGATATGAGCTGTTTTTCGGTTCCAATTTTAAAGATTGTTCCGACATTTCCCGCGCTTTATTTAGAAGTATGCCCCTGTCGGACAGACTATAGGCAAAATTGTTCAGTAAAAGCGCATTGCCCGGTTTTTGTCTGATCGCCATTTCATAGGTGCTGTCGCTCATTTCAAACATTTTGAGGTTTTCATAAACAACTGGCAGCGAACTAAGCGCATTTAAGTTATCCGGTTCCAGCGCCAGCGCTTGCTGAAAAGGCACAATAGCCTCGCGGTTCTTTTTTTCTTTTTGCAGGGTTACGCCAAGCCAGGACCATAAACTCCCATCCCGTGGAATATTTTTTACGGCCTGTCGAAACGTTTCCTCGGCTTTGGAAAGGTCGCCCGAATCATTATAGGAAAAACCAAGAAACAACCAGCCAAAACGGTTTTTGTCATCAATCCGCAGCACGTGTTTAAAGTTTTGTATGGCCTGCGGGTACTCTTTTTTATCCAGGGCAATCCGCCCCAAAAGGTCATATGCGCCCCAGGGAGCCTTGCCTTTTTTTACGATCGGCGCCAATACCTTTTTTACAGAATCATAGGCGTTCATAAAATAAAAAGATTCCGCGCTGGTAAGTGCGGCAATTGGATTTGCTGCATCTTCTTTTAAATAGGGACGGTAAAGATCAACAATATCTTTAAAACGCCGGTTGCTGCGGTATATATCCGTCAGTTTTATAAGATACTCTTTTTGTTCCGGATTAACTGAATATGCCATCTTATAGGCAATAATGGCGGAGTCCGGTTTTTGAAGCGCCTCCAGCAGACGGCCCTTATAGAAGAATATGTCTGCATTTGACGAATCTTTGTCAATAATTTTATTTAGCACCCGGAGCGCAGATTTATAATCTTTGCTGCGGGTATAAAGATCGGCAATCTGTTTGAGTTGATGGCGTGAATAGCCCACATTCGAGAGGGTGTTTTCCAGAAGCTGCGCTTTTTTTAAGGGCATCCCATTTTTCTCGTACAGAAAAGATAAAAAATTACGCGCGTCATTGTTGAATGGGGAGAGTTTTATGATTTTTTCATAAACCGGAATAGCCAGGCTGTCCTGATGCATGCGAAAGTACGTTTCACCCAGCAGGTTTAAGGCCTCAGGGTTCCGGGGTTTTAGCTTTAGCGCCTTCTTTATCGGGGGCAGGGCTTTATCCATTTGGTTTAAACGGATATAACTTTCTGCCAGACTGTTGTAAATCGCCGCCGAAGTGGTATCAAAAATCAACGCTTTCCGAAATTGCACCACGGCGTTGCTATAATGTTTGTCCCCTTGCAGAAACAAACCCTTTAGATAAAAATCGCGCGCAGTTTGGGAAACATGGTTTGGGGCGTCTTCGGAGGAAACCGCTATTGGGGCCCTTGACGCGCAGCTTTGTAAAAGTAACGCAATAATTAAAAATGTTAGAATTTTGATTTTTTTCATAAGGCGTCCAATTTACAGGGATGGGGTATCATTCTCAAGTGCAGCAAGACGAAACATAAGGAAATTTGCTGAGTTGGATCAAGAAGATGCAAATTAACCATATTACCGGCCGGACCCGGTTGATTTGTCCAGATGTTTTACTTAGATTTTTTGCTAAATTCAAACTTCTCAGGCCATTGAATCAATCACCCGATAAAAAAGTTCCCAAATATGAAAAGAAAAAAACGCGGTGCCGCAACTTCAACATATATCAGGCCCACACAAACCAATCAAACACTTAGACGTCCGGCCGCTCCCGGCCGCTCGCTAAAAAATATAAAAACCAAAACCTGGATTAAAGGAATTGTCATCCTTACGCTGCTTATAGGCGGACTTTTTTATCTGCATATATTAAACGAGCAGCTTCCTTCACTTGCCCGGCTGGAACGAATCGATCCGGCCAGCGCCTCACGGGTTTACTCTCAGGATGGCGTGCTGCTCCACTCCTTTTTTACTTCCAATCGCACCTACACGCCTTTCAATCGTATTCCTCCCTCCGTTGTCAATGCCCTGCTTTCCATGGAAGACAGGGATTTTTACAATCATTGGGGGATAAACCTGTTGGGTATTTTACGTGCCCTAATCGTTGATATCCGCTATATGGAACTCCGGCAGGGGGGCGGAACCCTGACCATGCAACTGTCACGTCCATTGTTTTTTGGACGCAAGCAAACGCTGGACCGTAAAATAAAAGAAGCGCTCACAGCAATCCGTATTGAAAAGACCTATTCCAAAAATGAAATCCTTGAGATGTACCTGAACATCAGTGATTTTGGGAATAATGCCTTTGGCATTGAAGCGGCCGCCAGACGTTATTTTGATAAAGACGTTCAGGATTTAAGTATCGATGAATCCGCTTTATTGGTTGGTTTATTAAAGGGTACATCCTGGTATTCGCCAATCCGTCACCCGGAAAGGGCGGTCAAACAGCGTAATATTGTTTTGCATACCATGCTGGATACCGGCCATTTAAGTCCGGCATTGTATGACAGCCTCAAACAAGTGCCACTAAACCTCAAATTGAACGATCCCAATAAAATGAAAACGGCGCCGTATTTTACGGAATATATACGGCGGCAGCTTAACCGCATGCAGGATTCGCTTCATGTCAATATTTATGAGGATGGCTTACGCGTCTATACCAGTTTGAATACACGCTTTCAATATTTTATGGAAAAAGCCGTTGCAAAGCATATCGATGAAATACAAGAGAGGGTACGGGCACAAAAAGATTTTAAGGATTTAAAAGAAGAGTTGGGCGATTCACTTTTTGAGACCAAGACCGAAGTTGAGCTGGCCTTTGTTGCGCTTAACCCGCATAACGGGCAAATCCTGGCCATGATCGGCGGACGGGATTTTAACAAATCCAAATTTAACCGGGTAACGCAGGCGCGCCGTCAGCCGGGTTCGGCATTTAAACCCTTTCTCTATACGGCGGCCATCGATAACGGTTACTCTCCGGCAGATCAATACCTCAATCAGCCTACCGTGGAAATAAATCCGGACGGGACACGCTGGACGCCGGAAAACTATAATAAATCCGTTGGTGGCCTGACCACTCTGCGCGATGGCCTGCGCCGCTCGCTCAATCTGGTGGCCGTTCGTCTTATTGCCGATGT